>NZ_WMBF01000095.1:0-18051 GCF_019400875.1 Streptomyces anatolicus
GACGGTGGCGACGGCGCGGTGGCGGGTGGGGGCGCCGGCGATCTTCCCGGCGACGTACGCGGCGGGGTCGTCGCCCGGTACCGGGCGGGGCGCGAAGTGGCTCCGGTTGGGGGTGAGGTGGCGGATGCGGTCGAGGCGGTAGATGCGCCAGTCGTCCCTGCCGGTGTCGTGAGCCAGGAGATACCACAGGCCACCGGAGGCGACGAGGTGGTGGGGTTCGACCCGGCGTGAGGCCGAGGCGCCGTGCCGGGTGGTGTAGTCGAAGGTGACGGATTCATGGTCGCGGCAGGCGGCGGCGAGGGCGGCCAGCAGCTTGGCGTCAATGCGCACCATGCGGGTCTCCCAGCCGATGGTGGCCGTGGTTTGGTGCACTGCGGCCACCTGGGTGCGCAGCCTGGCGGGGAGGACCTGTTCGAGTTTGGCGAGGGCGCGCAGGGTGGTCTCTTCCATGCCGGTGAGATGGCCGGCGGCGGTGCGCAGGGCGACGGCGGTGGCGGTGGCCTCGTCGTCGTCGAGGATGAGGGGCGGCATGGCGGTGCCGGAGGCCAGCCGGTAGCCGCCGGCGTGGCCGGTGGTGCCCTCGACGGGGTAGCCCAGCTCGCGCAGGCGGTCGATGTCGCGGCGGACGGTGCGGCCGGTGACGCCGAGCCGCTCGGAGAGTTCGGTGCCGGACCACTCGCGGCGCGTCTGCAGCAGGGAGAGCAGCCGGAGCATCCGGGCGGGAAGGTCGGTCGTCATGTTTCCCAGAATGCCGTCCTTTAAGGACGTGAGGTGTCCTAAAAGGGTCCTAACGTGAAGGCATGTCCGAGAACAAATCCTCCCGAAACCTCACAAGCGCGGCGGATCCGCGAAGGTGGGCGGCACTCGTTGTCGTACTCGTCGCCTCCTTCATGGACGCGGTCGACGTCACCGTGGTCCACATCGCTCTGCCCGACATCCAGGCCGAGACCGGCGCGTCCACGGCGCAGGTCCAGTGGATCACCGGCGGGTATGCGCTGGCGTTCGCGCTCGGGCTGATCACCGGTGGCCGGCTCGGCGACCTGTTCGGACGCAAGAAGATCTTCCTGCTGGGCGTCGTCGGCTTCACGCTCACCTCGCTGGTGTGCGGTGTCGCGGGGAACCCGGAGACACTGCTGGCCGGGCGCGTCGCGCAGGGCGCGATGGCCGCGCTGATGGTGCCGCAGGTGCTTTCGATCATCCACGTCACCTTCCCTGAGCAGGAGAGGGGCAAGGTTTTCGGGATCTACGGTTCGGTCATGGCGCTGGGTACGCTCGGCGGGCCTCTGGTCGGTGCGCTGCTGGTCGAGGGCGATCTGTTCGGGCTCGGCTGGCGGCCGGTCTTCCTGGTCAACCTGCCGCTGGGTGTCGCCGGGCTGATCGCCGGGACCCTGCTGATCAGCGAGTCGAAGGCCGAGCGGGCGGCCCGTCTCGACCTGGTGGGCGTACTGCTGGCCACGGCCGGTCTGCTGGCGCTTGTCCTGCCGCTCACGCAGGGCCGTGAGCTGGGCTGGCCCGCCTGGACGTACGGGTCGATGGCCGCTTCCGTGCCCCTCCTGGCCGCGTTCGTGGCCTGGGAGCGGCGCCTGGCGCGGCGCGGCGGATCGCCGCTGGTGGTGCTGTCGCTCTTCTCCCGGCGCAGCTTCGCCGGCGGGCAAGGAGTGCAGCTGCTGTTCGGTCTGGCCTCGGGCGTGTTCTTCCTGGCCTGGACGCTCTATCTGCAGCTGGGTCTCGGCTTCTCGCCGCTGAAGGCAGGGCTGTCGGGGATGCCGTTGTCGGCGGCCATGATGGCCGGCGCCGGACTGTCGATGCAGGTGCTGATGGCGCGCTACGGCCGCCGGGTGCTGCAGGCCGGGGGATTGCTGGCCGCCGCGGGCATGGTGTCATTCGTCTGCCTGGCCGGCCACTACGGCACCGACATCGCCCTGTGGCAGACGATGATGCCGCTGATCCCGATGGGCCTGGGCATGGGGATGATCATTGCCCCGCTGACCGACGCGATCCTCTCCGAGGTTCCCCACGAGCACGCCGGCTCGGCCTCCGGTCTGACCAACACCACCATGCAGCTCGGCCAGGCGGTCGGCGTGGCCCTGTCCTCGGTCGTCTTCTTCGACCGGCTCGGACCGGGCGATCCCACCACGCAGGCGCGGCAGATGCCGCATGCCTTCGCCGGCTCCCTGTGGTACGTGGCTGCCGCGTTCCTCGCCGCGTCCGCTGTCCTGTTCGCTCTGCCGAGGAATGTCGGCACTACGTCTCCGGTGAGCGGCGGGGCCGTTTTGGAGGGGGAACGGGAGCGCGAACGGGAGCCGGAGCGGGAGGCCGAGGCGGCCCGGGTCGGCTGACACGCCTTGCCTTGCTTTGCCTCGCCCTGTCCTGCGTTGGCTCACCCCTGACTGCGGTCCGCACACGAGCGACCGCACCACCGAGAAAAGGAATCCCCACCATGAGCACCACCCACTCCGCTGATGCCCTCAAGGGCTCGGTGACCTCGTACGCGATCTGGGCCGACGACGGGCGTCGTCTCGCCGAGTTCTACGCCGCCGCGCTGGGCAGCGAGGTAGGCGAGCCCTACTCCGACGAACACGGCAACGAGGTCGCCTTCCCCGTCACCGTCGGCGACACGATGTACATCTTCTGGACCTCCAGCTCCTTCACCGCACCCGCCTGGCCCCAGCAGGACCTGCCCTTCCACATGGACCTGGCGTTCCCCGACGCGGTCGCCGCGGAGAAGCGGCTGCTGGAACTCGGGGCGAGCAAGCCCGACTTCCAGCCCGGCGGCGACCACTGGACCGTCCTGCTTGACCCCTGTGGCCAGCCGCTGTGCATCAGCCAGGCCCAACCCTCCTGACCACAGGAGTTCCTCTTGACCACAGGAGTCCCCCCTGATCACAGGAGTTCCCCCTGATCAAAGGAGTTGCTCCTGACCGCCCACGGAAAGGAACCAAACCCTCATGAAGATCGCCCTGTTGGGAACCAACTTCGGCCAGGCGCACGCCGCCGTCTACGCCGCCCGGAACGACGTAGAAGAGGTGGTGCTGTTCGGCCGCGACGCGGATAAGACCGCACGCGTGGCCGGACAGTTCGGGTTCGCCGCCGACACGGACCTGGACGCCGCCTTCACCGACCCCTCCTTCGACTTGGTCGATGTCTGCCTCCCCATCCCGCTGCACGCACCGATGGTGCTGCGCGCCCTGGAGGCCGGAAAGCACGTTCTGACCGAACTGCCCATGGCAGGTTCCCTGGAGGAGGGCCGCAGGATCGTGGCGGCGGCCGAGTCGAGCGACCGGCACGTGTTCGTGGACATGTTCGAACGGTTCATCCCTGCCAACCAGGCCCTCACCGACGCCGTACGCGACGGCACCTACGGCCGACTCCAGGAGCTGACCTGCTGGAACGCCGTCACCCTGCTGTGGCCGGGCGCCTCGCTCGGGCTGAAGCAGCTCCCGATGGAGGCCATGCACAGCGACCTGGACCTCATCACCCGCGCTCTCGGCACACCGGACCAGGTGCACGTCACCGCGGTGGGCCGCGACGCGGACGCCGGCGCGGTCGAGGCGACCCTGGCCTTCGACGGCGCGATCGCCCGCAGCTCGGTCTCCGCGTTGCGACCCAAGCCGTGGGGCGCCCGCGGTGGTTACACCGCCGCCTTCACCCACGGCGTCCTCGAGTGGACCTCGACCATGGGCTACGACGGCAAGCCGACCGGCGCCCTCACCGCCTACAACGATGAGGGCGCCCACGAGGTGAAGCTGCCTGCCGCCGACCAGTACACGGCGATGATCGACCACGTACTGGCCGTGCTGCGAGGTGAGGCCACCAACGAGATCAGCCCGGGGAGCGCCCTGGCCGCGCTGGACCTGACCTGCCGAATCAACCGCCAGGTCAACCCCGCGAAGTGACCACCCAGCCCTGCCGCCGAGCCGCCCTGACGGCGCGGCAGCAGGGCTCCAGGCCGCCACCGGCCTGCCCTTGGACGACGCCCGAGTTCCAGGCCTGCGTGAGGCCGCGACGACCGCGTCGCGGTCGTAGCCGACGCGAGCGTGTGAAGGCCCGGCACGCAAGGCGCCGCGACCGGCAACGCGCGCGACCTCTGTCACCGGATGTGCCACTACACTGCGCCGTGCGTGGCGTCACAGGACACGCGACAACTGGCCGAAAGTCGAACGGGGAACGGCATGGCTACGGGGGGATGGGGGCCGGGCAACGGCCCGGGCCAGCCTGGCGGCAACGGACCGGGAGGCCAGGGCGGCTGGGGCGCTCCATACGGATCACCGCAGGGCGGCGGCCCGTACGTACCACCACCACCGAACCCGGGCCCGTACCGAGACCCGAACGCGAACCCGAACCAGCCTCCGTACCCCTACGCCCCCCAACCCGCGAGGCCAGCCGTCCGGCGTCGCCGCGGCTGCCTGTCGTACCTCTCACTCTTCGGGCTCGTCTCCGCGATCCTGCGCTCCGCACATCGCGTCGCCACCAGGCTCTTCGCGCAGGAGGGTGAGGGTCGAATAGTTGACCGCGCCGTGGACCGCGTCCAGCTGGCCCGCACGGTGCTCGGGGCCGCCGCCACGATCGCCCTGATCCTCGTCTACAACGTGGACCGGAACCGCTGGGAGGACGCGGCGTGGAGCGGCGTCGCCAACCTCCTCGTAGCCCCGTTCGTGCTGCTCGTCGCCGGGCCGCTGGTCATCCTCGGATTCATCTACTACGCGCCCCCGCCCCTGCGGCCGCATCTGCGCTCCCGGCTGCGCGCTCCGCTCAAGGCCGTCGGCTGGTACGTACTGACGCTGGCCGTCATCGGCGGAATCCTCGCCCTTACGGGCCAGACCCTGGACGTCAACGACGGGCGGAGCTGGTGGGAATACGTACTGGGCATCGCCGCGATCGTCGTGATCGTGTGGGGTTTTCCCTTCTTCTTCCTGGCGTCGCTGTACTCGGCCCGCAGCGCCTTCAACAGCGCCCAGGTCCACCCCCTGCTGCCGCCCGTCCTCACCATGGCGCTGGTATGGGTGTTCGCGGTCTTCAACCTGATCGGCGGCGGCATGCCGGGGGGCCCGCCGGTCGTCCAGTTCTGCTCCATGCTGGGCGGACCGCTGTCGGTGACCGCCGTCTCGCTATGGGAACTGCGCCGAATGCGAACCCGTTTCGGCATCACCCTGCGCACCTGATCTGCCGTCACCGGGCCCCACTCCCATGTGACGGGCGGACCCTTACGCTGAACCACGCTGACCGCACCTCGGTCAGAAGCGGTTGCAGCGACCGCGCCGCTGCTCGCAGCTCCTGATCCCTGGCGTCAAGGGGCTCCGGCAGGCTCAGCCCATACCAGCGCAGCCGCCAGAGGTCGAAGACTTGGCTCCCGTCGGCTGTGAAGTCCACATCGACCTCAGTGCCGTTGTCGCTCTCGAAGCGGCACCCTGCCCCATGAACGTTGTAGAAGTAGGTACCGATTTGCCCGCTCCGGCTGATCTGGCGTGAACGGGCCAGGCCGACGATGTCCGCCAGCCGCTCGAGCGAGGGGATCGCCGCCCTCATGGCCTCATCAATCGCGCTCAGAGCGCGGACGTAACCGAGCACGAGGTCTCGCGCTGCCCCAACCTGTTCCATACGGCGTCATCCTCCTGAGCCCGTGGCGTGGCTGGAGTGATTTTTCCACGCGGCCGCCGAAGCGGGCGGCGGAGACCCAGTCGAGGTGATCGCCCTTGATCAGGACGGTGGTGCCGTCCGTCGCCTACTTCAGCCCGAGAGCAACGATCAAGCCGGCTATCAGCACTGCCGCAAGAGTCGTCTGGAGCAACGTCAGGAGCTGTTGCGTACCGTCCCGTCGCAACGTGCTGCGCACATGCTCCCAAGCAGTCGGTTCCAGGCCCTTCACGATGAACAAGTCATGGCCGAGTGCGGACACCACCCCGGCCGGCGACGAGGAGTCGTCAGCCGTTCCGATCCATGATTTGGACAGCATCACTTCCACGTCTGGGATCAGATCCGAAACCCCGTCTTCCTCCAAGGCCCTTCTGCAATAACTGCAGAGATACGAGGACATCACCTTCTGACGGACGTCGCTCAATACAGGAGTGACATCACCCACGCAGCCCTTCGTTCCCAGGTGGACTGAGCCCCGCAAGCGAGGGGAGACAGCGGCAATCGCTTCTCGGACCGTGAGCGTCAGCACGAACTCCAGGATCGACGGCGGGGCCATCCACCTCTGCCAGTTGCCGAGGGCGATGATGGAGATACCGTTGTGCCGCAACGAGTAGAAGTTGTCGGCCAGCGTCGCCTTCGTCAGCAGCACCAGGCGATCGGGCGGCTCCTCCTCCTTGGTCTGGAAGACGCCCGACAGGGTGCTGAAGCGGCGCCGCATGCCCTGCCGGAACGCCTCACACTCCGTTCGTACGGCCTCACGGTCGAGGGGCTCGCCTCGCGTGAGCATCAGAATGAGGGGATCCGTCGGGTCGGCCTTACAACCTAGGCACCCGTCCCCAAGGGCAAAATCCCATCGGGCTCCATGTGACCAACTGCACCCTCGGACCCTGCCTGTCCGTGGACGAAGCCGAGCGTCAGGCACCGGGGGAACGGCTGCCGCGCGTTCGTGACGGGCGGGGCGAGACGGCGTTCGGGGGGCTCTGGTGCTGAAGTGTGGTGAGAAGCCCATGATCGGGAACGTGAATGTAATGCCGGACGTATCAGCCCCCGTGATCAAACTGGTGCGGCGGACCACCGAACCCGTCGCCGCGCAGACCCTGCGCTCCACGGCCGCGGCCGTCATCTCCTTCAGCGCCGCCTTGATGGTCCTGCCCGCACAACCCGCTCCCCTGACGGCCCCGCTGACCGCGCTCCTGGTCGTCCAGGTCACCCTGTACGCGACCCTCACCACCGGTATCCGACGCGTGAACTCCGTCATCGTCGGCGTCCTCATCGCCATCGGCTTCACCGCCCTGGTAGGGCTGACCTGGTGGAGCCTGGGCCTGACGATCTTCACCTCCCTCATCATTGGCCGTTTCGTACGAGTGAACGAGTTCGTGCCCGAGGTGGCGATCAGCGCGATGCTGGTCCTGGGCGTCTCCCAGGCCACGTCGGCGGCCTGGCACCGGGTCCTGGAGACGCTGATCGGCGCCGGGGTGGGTCTGCTGTTCAACCTGTTGTTCGCGCCCCCTGTATGGACGCAGTCTGCGGGGATGTCCATCGACGGGCTGGCGCGCGGGATGGGCCGGATGTTTCGCACCATGGGCACGGAGATCGCCGGGGGCAACCTCCCCTTCCCGCACGCGGCCGCCAGACTGCACGAGGCGCGGCGGCTGGACCACGACATCGTGGAGGTCGACGCCTCGCTGCGGCAGGCGGAGGAGAGCCTGCGGATGAACCCGCGCGTACGGCAGGGACTGCTGTCCCGGGTGGTGCTCCGGACGGGGCTGGACACCCTGGAGATCTGCGCGGTGGTGCTGCGTGTGCTGACCCGAAGTCTGACCGACCTGGCGAAGTTCCGTACGGACGAACCGCTGTTCCCGCCGGACGTGTCGGCCGGCCTTCAACAGCTGTTCGAGCAGGTGGCCGAGGCCATCGAGAGCTTCGCCCGGCTGATCACCACCCAGGTGGCCGCCAACGCGGAGCAGGCCGAGGAGCGGCTGACCGAGGCCCTGGCCGCGAGCCGGGCCACCCGCGACCAAGTCGCCGAGATGCTGCTGGAAGACGTGCAGGAGCACCCCAGGCAGTGGCAGCTGCACGGCGCGCTGCTCGCCGAGATCGACCGGATCCTCGACGAACTGGACCTCGACAAGCGCACCGAGCGCCTCATGCAGGAGCTGGACCGCCGCTCGGCGGAGCTCAACGAGCGCCACCCGCGGCTCGCAGCGCTGCGCCGCCGGCTGCGCGGCGAGAGCGGCACGGAGCGGCAGCCGGCCGTGGAGACGTGAAACCCCGCTCCTGTCTTCCGGGCCCACAGCGAGCGCGACGGCACCCGCGCGTCGATCGAGGTCCTGCTGCCCGTTCGGCGTCCGCCAGCCGAACGCGGAGACGCCGGATGGCCGCCGTCAGCCGCGCTCTGCCCCCGCCCCCTTGGCGGACGCGGTGTCGGCGATGACGGCGACGATGTCCTGGAGGACGGCCTCGCTCTCGGTGACCTCGATGACGGTGACGCCGTGGTCGACGGCCTGGTCGCGCAGCCAGGCCTGGATGAGGCGGATGTTGTCGAACTCGCGGAGGTAGCGCTCTCCGACGCGGGATCCGGTTTCACGGCCTCTGCGCAGGAAGTGGTTCCTGTGGGTGTCGGCGTCGGACACCGTCAGCACGACGGGCAGCAGGAGGGTTCGGGGGAATTGACGGGCCCAGTGCGCCAGGTGGCCGGGGACCACGTGGGAGCCCTCGACGATGATCGACGTCTGTTCCTCGACGGCGCGGGCGATGACGGCCCGGGCGCCCACGGAGACGGCCTGGACCTGCTCCCGGAAGGAGGTGATCAGAGCCTCGGCCGGTTCTTCGGGGGTCGGGCAGGGGGAGGGTACGACGTGGAAGCTGGAGGTGTGCAGAGCGGGAAGCAGATCCGGTGGCACCGCGGCGCGCAGGACTTCGCGGACGGTGTCGGTGGAGATGACCCGAGTCATGCGCAACCGTACGGCCAGCTGGGTCGCGATCGTGGACTTGCCCACACCGGTCACACCGCCCAGCAGGACGATCAGCGGTGCCTGGAGGTTGTCTACGCGCTGCCATCGTCGATAGCGACGCGCGTGCTGTTCGTCGATCTCGCTCAGGACCGTGCAGGCCAGATCGCGCAATGTGCGGGTCGTAACGAGGGGGAGTGCTTGGGCGGTCAGCCGCTCGTGCACGCGTCGGGCGGCGGGGAACGCCTCGCCGGGGAGTACTCCGGCGGTCATGAACGAGGAGGCGAGCAGACCTTCGGAGAAGGGCAGACGCTGGGAGCCGGTGTGGACCTCGATGCCCGGCGTGGTGGCGTTCATCCGCGTTCTTCTCCCGCGCTCGCGTGTCGTCGGCGGGCCAGGTGGGCCACGGACAGCAGGTGGGGCTCCAGGGTGTCGCCGTCGAGGGTGAGGGGGCGGTTGTCGACGTAGACCGTCTCGATGCCGTGTTCGGCGCCGAAGCGGGTGACGACGTCCACGCCGGCCGCCTTCAGTTCGACGGCCAGGACGTCGGTCTCCGGTGCGCGTTCCCCGAGATCGCGGGCCAGTTGCCGGCGGTCGCCCAGGGCGTGGCTGATGCCCACGACATGCGCGCCGTGCACGTGTTCGAGGTGCGCGGCGAGCGTGGGACCCGCTTGCCGTGGCGCCGTGGTGGCCAGCCACAACTGCTTGCCGGCCACATCGGCCAGGGGGTGCGGGCGCAGGACGGCACGGACGGTGTCGGGGCGCGTGACGCAGTGTTCGGCGATGTCCGCCTCGATCGCTTCCGCGCGTCTGCGGCCCTCGTCGCCCTCGCACATGGTCAAGACCACCAGGTCGGCCAGCAACAGGCGGTAGAGACCGAAGTAGCCGTAGAGGTCGACCGGGTCGATGTGCACGTCCACCACCAGGATCGTCGCGTCGGCGGCGGCCGGAGGGATGGACGCCCCGCTGGACTCCAGCACCAGCACGTTCGGATCGAGGCCGACGGCCTTCTCCAGCGCACGGTCGTAGTCGGTGTGGAACGGGGCACCGGCCAGGCCACCTCCTGCCCTCCAGGTCCCCACGGTGGGCACGCCCGTCGTCAGGGCGTCCTCGATGTGGTCGCTTGCGGCGTGCCGGCCCCGGTCGGCCCACTCGAGCAGGGTCTCGGGCGTCAAACCGGCGTCGGCCGCCACGGCTTGGGGCTCGGCGGGACCACCGCGCCCCATCGCCACGATCACCGGGGCCAACCCCGCGTGTCGATAGGCGCGGGCGGCGGCGCCTGAGATCGCGGTCTTGCCGGTGCGCTTGCCCATCCCGATCACCGCCACCGAGGCGGCGCCGCGCACCGGGGTCCGGCGCGGTGGGGTGAACACGAAGTCGGGGCCGACATACGAGGCATCGCGCCACACCGCGATCGAAGCCATGCGAAAGCGGCGGGTGTTGTGCAGGACCGGCTCGTCCGACAGGTCCAGTACCCGCGTGGCGCCCGTCTCGACGATGGCCGCGGCCAGCGCGCGTTCCGGATCGTTCACCGTGCGGACCGGCACCCCCAGGTCCAGGGCGCGGGTCCCCAGTTTCTCCCCACCGCCCACCAGCAGTGCCAGAACAACGTGCTCCCCGGCCTCGCGCATACGCGCGACCGCCCGCGCGGTCACCGGCGGGTAGTGCTCACCGTCGACCAGGACGATGGATGTGGGAACAGTCGACACGAGACTCCTCGATCGATGATCGACCAACGGTCCGGCGGGATCGGATACGTACGCCCAGCGCCCTGTTGTCCGTCCCCGGACAACGCCGCCAACGCCGACGGCTCACCCCCCGCGACAAAGCCGCCCACTGCAGCCAACGCGAACGACTGCCCGATACCGCGGATGCCACAAGTAGACTCATGGGTTGGCCGACTGTCCGACATTCATGCTTTCGAGGTCGTTTTCTGGACTGCGACCAGCGCCACCCGGGACCATCTCCACAGGTACGGGGGTTGGCCCCACTTCTGAGTGAAAGACAGCGGCTCTTCGGGTCACTGCCGCCATGACGGAAATGTTCATGGTGTAAAGCAGCTCGACCCTCGCTCGACCGCCGCCTGCCCCGCTTGGCGGCTCTCTATCTGGCGTAGACGGAAGCTCGCCGTATCCCAAGACGAGGTCGGACAGCGGAGGACGAGACTCCTGTAGGTGCACCGGCGAGGCAGCCGGCAGCAGAGTCAGGACACGCGTAGTGCCCGCAGGCTTTACCCGCGACCACGGCGCCTCCGCACGGGCCGTCGCCGACCTTCGAGCGGCGCCGCACACCGCTCGGTGCTGCCCTGGTAGCGGGTGGCCACCAGGGCTCGAAGCGCCTCGCGCGACCCTGGAGAAGAGGTGCCGCCGAGCCGAGACGAGACCTGCGCCCGACCCGGCCAACGGCCCGGAATGCCCGGTGTCTAGGGTGAGCTTGTGCCGAATTTCGAGGTGGTGACAGCCGTCGCCGCGCCCCCGGGCCAGGTGTTCGCGGTATGTCTGGACGTGGAGGCGCATACCCGCTCGATGACCGATTCGTCGGAGCGCGCGGTCGGCGGCAAGACCCGGGGAGAGCTGGCGCTCGGTGACACGGTGACCTTCCAAGCTCGCCATCTCGGCCTGACCTGGCGGCTCAAGGCCCGTATCACCTGCTACGACCGGCCCCGATGCTTCGTGGACGAGCAGGAGTCCGGGCCCTTCAAGCGATGGCGTCACGCCCACCACTTCGAGCCGGACGGCGCCGGCGGAACCATCATGAGAGACGTCATCGACTTCGCCTCACCGCTGGGGAGTGTCGGACGCATCGTCGACGGACTCCTCCTGCGCCGGTACATGCGCCGCCTCATCAGCATCCGCAACGCCTACCTGGCCAGCACTTTCGACTGAGCGGTCGGGCCCGGCACCCCTGCTCCACTACGAACAGCCCCGCGCCCCCGGCGAGATGCTTTTGACGAACCCGACCGCGGGTTCTTGCGTGGGCCCCGAGACCTGCCTCGGGAGCCGACGGCGTGGTGCAGGCGAGGCCGGCGACGTCGTCTTGTCCCGTATCAGCGGAACGCGGGGAACCCACGCACGAACACACCGCACGAGACAGAGGTGGTCGGGCAGCGGGTCAAGGGGCCGTGAACCGCCACCCGGCCACAGCCAGCCAGGCCCTGTCGTTCCCGTGGCTGTGATGCCTACGCCGCTAAGGCGTCACGGCGCGATCGTCCAGCGCTGACGCGCGTCAGTGCCGCATTCGTCGACTGTCACGTCCTCCGTCTCCCTCAGCGGCGCGACGAGGCACAGGTGGTTGGCCTCGTTGCGAAGGCGGAGGGAGCCGTCGACGTAGGTCTCCACCAGCCAGCGGCGGCCCGTACCGTCGTTCTTGCTGTTGCCGGTACCGCAGTCACCCAGTACGGAAGTGGTGCCGATACCGGAATCGTCGCTGTCCAGGACGTCGACGCATTTGCCGCTGTCGATCCCCTTGATCCGCGCGATGTTGTCACCGGGACCGGCGTACTGGATGTCCCAGCGCGAGATGTCCCCGTGGCTGTAGGTGGTCAGCTCGGTCTCGTCGCTCTTGCCCCCGTCCCGGGCGGAGAGGTAGAGGCCGTTCGACGCGCGCAGCCGCGTCTTGCTCTCCCCGGCCTCCCAGGTCTTCTCCTCGACGGCACGGGAGTTGTCCCACCACCGCTGGGCCAGGCTGCCGTCGCACGGCAGGGCCAGGACGCGTTCCAGCATCGGCGTACCGGTCAGACACAGTTCCGGACGGGTGGAGTTGCGCCAGATCAGCGTGCCGTCCGACTCCTCGGGGGACTCGGGCTGCCACTGAGCGTATTTCGAGTCACACGGCAGCAGCAGCACCTGCAGCGGCAGCCACGGGTTGAGACCGGGGCACCCCCGGGGCCTCGCCGCCCGGCCTGCGAGGGCGCCGCGAACGGCGGAGGCGCCGGGCGGGCTGTCGCCGTAGTTGAAGCGGTACCAGTGCCCCTCGACGGTGCCCATGCGGAACCGCTGGCGGTCGTCGAACCGGTCGCTGCCGCTGATCACACGGCCGTCGTTCGTCACGCTCATGACCCACCCGGTCCGGGCGTTCTCGAAGGCGGAGGAGAAGGTGTGGGTCGCGCGGTCGGGCGCGGCCGTCACGGGAGTGGGGTGGGGTGCGAACTGCACCGGGTAGTGGTCCGCGCCGCGTCCCGAGGGGACAGCCGCGGTGTACCGGGGCATGCCGTGGGTGATCGCGTAGTCCAGTTCACCGCCGTTCTGGTGCGTGGCCCTGTTCGGCCGTACCAGCTGTTCGTCGGCGCGCAGATGGAGACTCTGGTCGCGGGCCTGCTCGTCACTGCGGTTGCGGATGTTGAGATTGAAGTCGCCGAGCATGACCCACCGCTCGCCGGGCCGGGTCGCGTCGCGGATGCCCTGGAGCAGGCCGCCGACGTCCGCGCCGCGCGCGTGCACGTTGTAGTAGACGGTGTTGCCGATCCGTACACCAAGGGCCCGGCGAAGGCGGTACGCGTTGTTGGTCTCGCCCGGGTTGTACATCGGGTTCTCGATGACCCGGACCTCGGCGGCCTCTTCGGCGGTGACGATCGCGAGGTTGACCCGGCCGCCGATCCACGCGTCCCGCCCTGTCGTGCGGCTGTGCTGCGGGTCGGTCTGCAGGTAGTACACGTGGCGTGGTGGCCGGCCACCTTCACCGGTCGAACGACCGTACTGCCACCGCGAGTGGTTGACCGAGCGCGGCAGGCCGGGGGGCCGCGTCACGTCCATGGGGATGGGGATCGACTCGGGCTCCGTACCGTGCGCGTCGGTCGGCGGGCCGCTGCCGACCTCCTGGAGGGCAAGGATTTCGTGCTGCTCCGTCAACGGGCCGGCTTCACCGGTCCAGCGCTGTCCACGGTGGGAACCCTCCATGTTGTACGTGGCGAACGACGGGGCCCTCTCGGCGGCCTGCCGCGCCGTCCCCACCGGCTTTCCGTCCGCCCGCGCCGCTTGACCACCCGGCCCGGGCACGACGCCGACGAGCAGGCCGACGGCCAGCAGCGTGGTCAGGACCGCTGCCCACCATGAGCCGCGCGGGCCAGACCGGGACGGGGTGCTCGTTCGTGGCACCGGTGATAACCGCATGATGCGTCTCTCCGTTCAGAGATCGGAAATGCCCAGAGTCTTGGGGGTGCTCCGTCCCGTACACCAGCGAGATCGGGCGACCGGGGACGTTGGAACGCCGGCTCAGGCTCTGACCAGCGATGCTGTGGAAGCCCTGGAACGGCGGAACGGGACGCCGAGGGCAAGCCGCGTCGAAGGTCATGGCGTTCCCTCGTACGGGAGCCGCAGGGGACTGGGGGAGTACCGATCAGCGTTTGACGCGGTTACGGACGGCCAGGACCGCCAGGCCCAGAAGGATGGGCTCGGTCACGCGGGACGCCATTTCGATGTAGGTGCCGGCAGTGGTGAGGTCTTGGCCGGAGGAGCGGAACACGACCGAGTTGAGGGTGACGTTCAGGGCTTTCTCAAAGCGCTTGCACGTGAACCGGTCTTCCGTGGGGTTCTGGAGATCCGTCCTATCGATCTCGAAAGTGACCTTGCCTCCGCCGAACGGCACTGTGCCGGTCGCTTACTGCTTCGGGGAGGCCTTGGGGAGCCCGAATCCCATCAGCAGCACGATGGTGACCAGCATGGCGGCAGCCAGCCAGCCAAGACCGGCCCGACGGGTCCGGGCGCCGCCGTCCATCCTGGGACAGCTGTCGGCTGGATCGCACGCCAGTGGTGTTCTTCGGCGAGGGTGCGGCGCGGCGTGAACCGTACCGGACGCCAGCGTCGCCAGTACGTGCCGGGTGGGACGCCGGCGAAGGTACAGGGGCCTTCCAGCCTGAGCTGGTCGAGGTGAAAAGCGCCGGAGAACAGACAGCCGGTCAGGTCGAGGTCGGCCAGGACCAGGTGCGCGGCATCCACCCCGCGCACCGAGTCCATCCGAACCCGCACCTCCTTCTTGGCGCGTTTCAGCAGGCTCTCGTCCACCCCCGCACCCTCCTCTCTGACGCGGAAGGGGGCGGGATGGGCGGTGACCGCTACGGGGGAGGTAAGCACCGCGCCGCTGAGGTCCACGGTGGCATAGCGCAGGCGCACCCCCGCGCTTTTGCTGCCACGTCGGTCCCGCTACTGCTGCATGCCGACGCCACCGGCTGGGAGCGACGACGGGGTCGGCGGTGTGGCTGGGGAGGTCTGATCGGGAGCTGTTTCGGGGTGTGACGCCTCCCCCGACAATCCATGGTTCTCTGAATTCAGGATTATCTGTACTGTTGTGGGGTGCTGACTCTCGCCCGTGACATCGAGGTGCTGGCCCGGTTCGGCCGCGCGCTCGCCGACCCCATCCGCTGCCGCGTCCTGCTCGCCCTGCGCGACGCCCCCGCCTACCCCGCCGATCTCGCCGACATGATCGGTGTCTCCCGTACCCGGTTGTCGAACCATTTGGCTTGCCTGCGCGACTGTGGCCTGGTCGTAGCGTTGCCCGATGGACGGCGGACTCGCTACGAGCTGGCCGACGAGCGTCTGGGGCACGCGCTGGACGATCTGCGCACCGCCGTGGTCACCGTGGAGGCGGACAAGAACTGCCCGGACGCCGAGACGAAGGGCTGCTGCTGAGATGACCGCGATATCCCTCGGGCCGACCCCGGCCCGTCGCGAGGCGCTCACCAGGCGCATACGACTGCTGGTCGGCGCAACCATCATCTACAACGTCATCGAAGCCGTTGTCGCCCTCACCGCGGGGACGGCCGCCTCCTCCACCGCCCTGATCGGCTTCGGCCTGGACTCCGTCATCGAGGTCTCCTCCGCCGCGGCAGTCGCCTGGCAGTTCTCCGCCCGCGAGCACACGGTGCGCGAAGCCCGCGAGAAGACCACGCTGCGGATCATCGCCGTCTCGTTCTTCGCGCTCGCCGCGTACGTCGGCATCGACGCCGTGCGCGCGCTGACCGGCACCGGCGAAGCCGACCGCTCGATCGTCGGCATCGCCATCGCGGCCCTTTCGCTGGCGGTCATGCCGTTCCTGTCCGCGGCCCAGCGCCGGGCCGGCCGCGAACTCGGCTCCGCCAGCGCCGTCGCGGACTCCAAGCAGACCCTGCTGTGCACCTACCTCTCCGCCGCGCTCCTGGTCGGCCTCGTCCTCAACGCGACCCTGAACTGGTCCTGGGCCGACCCGATCGCCGCACTGGTGATCGCCGTCATCGCGGTGAAGGAAGGTTGCGACGCCTGGCAGGGCAAGGGCTGCTGCGCGGCCCCCGCCACGACGGCCGTCCCGGCCGACGACGCCTGCGGCTGCCGCCCAGGATGCGGGTGCTGCACTTGAGCCAACAGAGGCCGGGGCGAGCTTCAGCTGGCCTCGGTTGCTGTTGGCCTGGGCTTTGGTGTGGGGAGCCGGTAGATGTCGGTACCGGTCTGGATGACGCCGACGGACGGCGGCGTACAGCTCGGCCGAGCGCAAGCGGGGCGGCGCGGTCGGGTCACGGCCTACGCGCACCCGACCGAGACGGTCGCCGCAGCGTCCTCGTGCTGGGCGAGCCCCTTAAACGCGGCTGCCGCCGGGGGTAGCGCCGGTCCGGCCGGGCAGCGCGTCGGCGTTCTCTCGGCTCCGCCGTCAACTCCGGCTCAACCGCCGTGCGATGGCCTCCAGCAGCTGATCCAGCGCTGCCTCGCGTGGGTGGCCCTTTGGCCGGGCCAGCCCCACCCGGCTCGGTGAGAGCCCGCAGACTGGACGGAACACCACGTCCGGGCGGGAGTAGAAACGGGCCGTCGACGCCGGAGCCAACGCTACGCAGCCGGCAGCCACCGCTCCGAGCCACTCGTCGGGTCGGCTGGCGACGGCTCCGACCCGGACGGGGCGCCCTTCCCGCTCTCCCGTCGCCAGCCAGTACTCCCTCCAGGCTCCAGTCTCGGCTCCGGTCGCGACGAAGGGCTCGTCCCACAGCTCCCGGAACTCCACCGTCCCGCTGTTCGCCAGCGGATGTCGAGCAGGCAGCAACACTCCACGCTCCTCAACGAACAACTCCCGGACGTTCAGCCCCTCCTGCCCCGGAAACGGCAGCCGCACCACTGCCGCCTCCACTTCGCCCCGGGCCAGGCCGGCACTCGGGTCCGACCAGTCGAACTGACGCAGTTCCACCCGCCACTCCGACCGCGCCTGGCGGAACCCGGCGATGACCTCGTGGATGCCGCCCACGGCGCCCGCGTCCAGAAAGCCCAGGCGCAGCAACCGCGCCGCCCGGCCGGTGGCCTGTACCGCCTCATCCCAGTCGTCCAGCAGTGCGGGCACCCGCGCGGCGAGTTCCCGACCGGCCTCCGTCAGCGCCATCCCGGACCGCGAACGTGCGAAGAGCGGTACTCCGAGGTCGTCCTCCAAGCGCCGGATCTGCTTGGTCAGCGCGGGCTGCGAGACGAACAGTTGTTGCGCCGCCCCGGTCAGGCTGCCCTCATCCGCTACCGCGGCGAAGTACCGCAGCAGGCGTGTGTCCACGTCCATGCCGCCAGGTTATAGAAGCGGGTATTGGACGGTGCCCAAGCGCCTGCGGACCCTGAAGGCATGACCGGTACCCAGCTCGCATTCCTCGTCGTCACCTTGTTCACCGCCGCCGCCAACGTCGCTATCGCCGCAGCCGACCTCGCCGGCGCGCGCTTCGTACTGGTCAACTCGGCGAAGGTGGGAGTGCCCCGCTCCTGGCTGCGCTGGCTCGCCGCCCTCAAACTGGCTGGTGCGGCAGGCCTCCTCCTCGGCCTCTTCGACTCGGCATTGCGCCCCCTCGGTGCCGCCGCGGCCTGCGGTCTCGTTCTCCTCTACTTGGGCGCTCTCGCCTTCCATCTGCGCGCACGCGTGCTCTACAACCTCGCGTTTCCGGGTTTCTACCTCGCCACCGCCGTCGCCTCGTTGGCCTTGGCTGTGTCCTGCTGATGACCGCATCGCTCAACGTTGACCGAGCACATCGCACCCACCACGTTCGGAACGTCATGCGTACGCCATTCGTACGGCGTAAATGCGGGGTCCGTACGATCCTTGAGGGTAGGGTGGGATTGGAGGTGTTCCATGTCCGAGTTGTTCGACGCGGTCGACGCACTGGTCGAGTCCCGCGCCGCGCTGCCACCGCCGGCGGAGCGCAAGCGGCTGCGTGCCGCGCACGGCCTGACGATCGATGAGGTGGCCACCGCGCTGAAGGTGCGGCGGGCCACGGTCTCCGGCTGGGAGTCGGGCAAGACCGAGCCGCGCCCGCCGGAGCGCAACGCCTACGCCCGACTGCTGAACAAGCTCGCGGGGCTCTACCCCGCCGACCCCGCCGACGCGGCCGCGCCCGTCCAGGACGCTGCGGTGCAGACCACGTTCACCGCCGCACCCAGCCCGGCGGAAGCGCCACCGCTGCCCAAGCATCCGGCACCCGAGGCTGCGGCCCCGACCACCACCGAAAACACCCAACCCCCTGCCCGCACCTCTGCCCCTGCTC
>NZ_WMBF01000801.1:0-1585 GCF_019400875.1 Streptomyces anatolicus
GTTCGGGGGGCGGGTGGCCGAGTCTCCGCACGCCCCCGTGCCCGAGGCGCCGTACGACACCCTGCCCGAGGCGTTCCGTCGGCAGGCCGCGCGCACTCCCGACGCCCCGGCCGTCCGCCACGCCGACAGCTGCCTCAGCTACCGCGAACTCGACGCCCGCTCCAACAGGCTGGCCCGGCTGCTCATCGCCGCCGGAGCCGGACCCGAGGGCTTCGTCGCGCTCTGCCTGCCGCGCGACGCCGACCTGGTCGTGGCGCTCCTCGCGGTGCTGAAGAGCGGCGCCGGATACCTGCCGGTCGACCCGCAGTACCCCGCCGAGCGCGTCGCGTTCCTCTTCGAGGACGTACGGCCGGACGCCGTGATCACCGCGTCCGAGACCGCGGGCCGGCTGCCGGACGGGCCGTACACCCGGATCTTCCTCGACCAGGAGCCCGGCGCCGACCTGCCGGACACCCCCGTCGATGACGCCGAACGTCACACGACCCTGCTGCCCGCGCACCCGGCCTACGTCATCCACACCTCAGGCTCGACGGGCCGCCCCAAGGGAGTGGTCGTCAGCCACGCGTCCGTGCGCGCCCTGACCGACTGGGCGGCGGCCGAGTTCACCGGGCGTGGCCTTGAGCACGTGGTGGCGTCCACCTCGCTCAACTTCGACGTGTCGGTCTTCGAGATCTTCTCGCCGCTGCTCTCCGGCGGCTGCGTGGAGATCGTCCGCGATCTGCTGGCCCTCGCCGAACGGGCCGGGCCCTGGCGGGCCGGACTGCTCAGCGCGGTGCCCTCCGCCCTTGACCGGCTGCTCGCCGAGGACGCCGTCCACGTCAGCGCGGACACCGTCGTCCTCGCGGGGGAGGGGCTGCCCGCCAGGACCGTCGGCCGGGTCCGCGAGGCCGTGGCCGGCAGCGAGGTGCGCAACATCTACGGGCCCACCGAGGCCACCGTCTACGCCACCGCCTTCACCTGCGACCCGGCCGACCCCGACCGCGACCCGCCGATCGGCCGACCGGTCGGCGGCACCCGCGCCTATGTCCTGGACGAGCGGATGCGGCCGGTGCCGGTGGGCGCGCCCGGCGAACTGTTCCTCGCCGGAACCGGCGTCGCGCGCGGCTACCTGCGCCGCCCCGGCCTGACGGCCGCCCGGTTCCTGCCCGACCCGTTCGGCCCGGCGGGCAGCCGCATGTACCGCACCGGGGACCTGGTCCGGTGGACGGCCGACGGCGACCTCGTCTACCTGGGCAGGGGTGACGATCAGGTCAAGGTACGCGGCTTCCGCATCGAACTCGGCGAGGTGGAAGCGGCGTTGGCCCGCCACCCGGGGGTGGCGGCGGCAGCGGCACGTGTCGTGGAGCAGGGTGGGCATCGGCGCCTGATCGGGTATGTGGTGCCGCATGCGCGGGCTCTGCCGGTGTCCTCCGGTGGAGGGGGCGCTGCGGCGGCTCTGCCTGGGCTTGTCGGTGACGCGGGGGCCGTCGGCGATGCGGCGGTTCTGCCGGTGTCCTCCGGTGGAGGGGACGCTGCGGCGGCTCTGCCCAGGTCCTCCGGTGGCTCGGCCATCCCTGCCGGGCCCTTCGGTGGCACGGGAGTTGAC
>NZ_WMBF01000802.1:0-1585 GCF_019400875.1 Streptomyces anatolicus
GCGTACGTCGGCGCAGGCTCGCGGTACGTCGGCGCAGGCTCCCCGTACAGCGGCGGCGCGGCAGGCGGAGTCACGGCGGGCGGGCTCACGGCAGGCGCCGCGGACCCGTACCGCGAGGCGGACTCAGGCGTGGCGAGCGGGGCGCTCGGGGTGCTCACGGCACTCGGGGCGACAGGCGGCACCGCCCTCATCTTGCCCACGATGATCCGCGCGAGCCCCTTCGCCGAGCCCGCCTCCTCGAACAGCTCCCGCATCGACACCTTGACGCGGTGCTCCTCCTCCAACTCCCGCAGCACGCCGATCATCTGCAGCGAGTCCGCACCGAGGTCGAAGAAGGAGGCGTCCTCCGCTATCTCGCTCGTGTCGTAGCTGAGATGCTCCGCGGTGACCTTGATGATGTGCTGGAGCACCCGCTCGACCACTGCCTCGTCCTGTGCCACTTCGGCCCCATCCCTTGCCGGTTGTGCGGGCCGGGGAAGGTGGTTCTCCGGCCCTGTCCAGTAGTCCTTGTGCTGGAAGCGGTAGCCGGGCAGGGGAATCCTGCGGCCCGCCCCGCCCATGAAAGTCCGCCAGTCGACCGACGCCCCGGCCCGGTAGAGGCCCGCCGCCGCGTCCCAGAGCGGTTCGAGTCCCGCGCCGCGCCGCAGCGTGGGATACGCCGTCCGGCCCAGCAGTTCGCGCCGCGCGAGCCCGCTGAGCGTGGTGTGCGGGCCGAGTTCCAGGAGCGTGCCCGCGCCGGTGTGCGAGGCGCCGAGTTCGCGCAGGACGTCGGCGAACCGCACAGGCTCACGTGTCTGTCGTACGACATAGTCGGCGTCCGGGGCCCAGCCGACGGGCCGTGTACGACCGTCGAGGCCGCTCACGAACGGCACCTCGCACGGCCCGAACTCCACCTCGGCGCACAGCTCGCGCAGGCCGTCGAGGACCGGGTCCATCAGCGCGGTGTGGAACGCGTGCCGCACCGCCAGTCTCCGCGCCGGGACCCCGCGCTCGGCCAGCAGGGCCAACAGGGTCTCCATGGCCGCGGCCGGACCCGCGAGCACCTGGCTGCGCGGGCCATTGCTGACGGCCAGCTCGACACCGGGCACTTCGGCGGCCACCGCGACCGCCGCGCCCACCTCGACCGGGACCGCGACCATCGCGCCGGGCGCGCAGAGGCGGCGCATCAGCGCGCCGCGCCCCGCCGTCAGGCGCAGGCCGTCCGTGAGCGAGAGCGCCCCGGCCGCGTACAGCGCCGCGTACTCCCCCACGCTGTGTCCGGCGACCACGCGGGGTGCGATCCCGGCCGTGTCCCACAGGCGGACAAGCGCGCACTGGAGTGCGAAGAGGGCGGGCTGCGCCACGTCGGTGGGCCAGACCGGCTCGGCCCCGGTTGCGGCCCCGTGCTCTGTCCCGAGCAGCGGGGCGAGGAGGCTGTCGCCGCCGGTGAGTGCCGCGTACCGCGTCTCGCAGGCGTCGAGGATCTCGCGTACGACGGGGAAGCGTTCGTGGAGCAGGTGTGCCGTGCCGCGGTGGAGGCTGCCTTGGCCGGTGAAGAGGAACCCGGTGTCGGCCCCGTCCGTACCTGCCCCGCCCGTACCTGCCC
>NZ_WMBF01000803.1:0-1573 GCF_019400875.1 Streptomyces anatolicus
TCCTCCAGCTGACCTGCTCCCCCGTCCACAACTCCATCCCCGCGTCGATAAAGCTCGGCTTCCGCTTCGGCTGGAGCCGGGTGGGCCGCTCCCTCGGCCGCCGCTTCGCACGCCACGCCGGGCTCACCCAGGCGGGCATCGACTGGCGCCGCACGGGAGGACCCTGGTTCGGCAACCAGCTCATGACCCTCACCCTGCACGGCCGCTCGGCCCGGCTCCGCCTGGACCAGGCGAGGGCGGTACGAGGTGGTGGCGTACGCCTGGAAACGGCGGAGGAGCGGAAGTTGTCGTAAGGGGAGTGCCCGCCTGGCGCAGGCGGAGACGTGACACACCCCACACCCGCACATGGATCCTCCACCCAGGGTTCGGCATCAGGGGTTCCGGCGGCATGATGAGGCGGACCGTCCGCTTCCAGCGTTCGACCGCGTCCTCTATGCCCCGGGAGTCACGCTTTTGTCCGCCTCTCTGCCCGCGCAGCGTCCGCGCCCGCGCCCGCGCTCCTCCGCGTCGCGACCGTCCGCGCCGGATGCGACCGCCCTCGCCCTGGTCGGCGCGGGCCCCCGCGGCACCAGCGTGCTCGAACGGCTCTGCGCCTCGGCGGGTGAACTCCTTGCCCCGGGGACACGGCTGACGGTGCATGTCGTCGACCCCGCCCCGCCGGGCGCCGGACGCGTGTGGCGGACGGCGCAGTCGGCCGAGCTGCTGATGAACACCGTCGCCTCGCAGGTGACCCTCTTCACCGACGAGAGCGTCGACTGCTCGGGGCCGATACGACCGGGCCCGAGCCTGCACGAGTGGGCGGCCGAGGGGCACGCCCCGGGGCTCGGGCCCGACGACTACCCCACCCGAGCCTGCTACGGCCGTTATCTGGAGTGGGTCTTCACCGAGACGGTACGCGCGGCGCCCGACTCCGTCCGCGTACGGGTCCACGCGGCACGCGCTTTGCGGCTCGATGAGACGGCGGACGGCCTCCAGAGCCTCGTACTGGACAACGGCCTCGAACTGTCCGGCCTTTCGGCCGTCATCCTGACGCAGGGCCACCTGCCGACCCGCGCCGACGACGAAACGATGCGCCTGTCCGAGCACGCCGCCCTGCACGGCCTGCGCCACTTCCCGCCCGCCAACCCGGCCGACCTGGACCTCTCCGTGATCGCCCCCGGCGAGCCCGTACTGCTGCGCGGCCTCGGCCTCAACTTCTTCGACCACATGGCGCTGTTGAGCAGCGGCCGGGGCGGCCGGTACCTGCGAACCGCGGACGGCACCCTGCGCTACGAGCCCTCGGGACACGAGCCGCGGCTGTACGCGGGCTCGCGGCGCGGCATCCCGTACCAGGCGCGCGGGGACAACGCGAAGGGCCCCTACGGGCGGCACGAGCCCGCGGTCCTCACCGACGACGTCATCGCCCGCTTCCGCAAGCGCGCGGACAGCGGTGACGCGCCCGACTTCCTGGACGAGATATGGCCACTGGTCGCGAAGGAGGTGGAGACGGTCTATTACGAGGCGCTGCTCGCCGCGCGGCGCGGCCCCAGTGCGGCGAACAACCCCCCGCTCAGCGCACCTGACACCCCACCGC
>NZ_WMBF01000096.1:0-17984 GCF_019400875.1 Streptomyces anatolicus
GGCGGAGGGTGGCGCGTCCGTTGCGGCCTCCGCGTCACCGCCACGAGCACCCTCACCCTCGTCGTCACCCTCGCCATCGTCTGAGCGGGCGCTGACCGTCCGGCAGCTCAAGGGGCTGCTGCTCCGGGCCGAGGACGTGCCCGGTGTGGAGGGCGTGACGGAGCAGGCGCCCGCTCCTCGGTACAAGAAGCGGGTCGTCGTGAAGGGCCCGGGCTGCCAGGACGTGTTCGACACGCTCGTCGCCGGCGACGCTTCCGCTTCCGTGCTCCAGGACTTCTGGGGGGCCAACCAGCGCTGGGTCGGCAGGTCCTGGCTCTCCTCGTACGCGGGGAGCGAGGCCGAGAGGCGGTTCCGGGCGCTCGTGGCGGGGCTCAAGACCTGCCCGGCCCTGGTCGCGCGGACGCCCGAGGGGCAGCTCGACTCCCGGATCACCGTACGGAAGGCCCCGGCCCTCGGTGACGAAGCCGTCGCCTTCGATCTGAGCATGGACAAGCCGGGCAGCTCGGGCGGGTCAGGCGGCTCGGGCGGCTCAGGCGGCTCAGGCGGCTCGGGCGGCTCAAGTGCGGGCCGCCCCGTTATCACCGATCACCACATCCTCGTACGCGTCGGCTCCCTCACCCTGGACGTCGGCGACCGGGGCGCGCAGGGCGACCCTCGGCTCTCCCTGGAGGCCGTCGTCGACAAGCAGCTCGGCCGGATCGCGGACCAGGCCCCTCCCTACGCCCGCTCCTACTCCCCGTCCTTCTCCCCGCCCGCGCCGTAGAGCGCCTCGATCTCCCGCGCGTACGCCGCCGTCACCGCATGCCGCTTGATCTTCAAGGACGGGGTGAGGAGGCCGTTGGCCTCGGAGAACTCGCCCTCGATGATCGCGAACCTGCGGATGGACTCGGCCCTGGAGACCGCCGCGTTGGCGTGGTCCACGGCCCGTTGGACCTCCGCGATCATCTCCGGGTCGCGGGCCAGTTCGGCGAGCGGCGTCTCCAGGGGGCGTCTGCGCACGGCCAGCCAGTGTGTGACGGCCTCGGGGTCAAGGGCGACCAGCGCGGCGACGTACGAACGGTTGTCCCCTACGACGATGCACTGCCCCACGACCGCACGGCCGCGGAGCCGGTCCTCCAGGACGGCGGGCGCGACGTTCTTGCCGCCGGAGGTGACGATGATGTCCTTCTTGCGGCCGGTGATGGTGAGGTAGCCGGCCTCGTCCAGCGCCCCCAGGTCACCGGTGGCAAGCCACCCTTCGGTCAGCACGGCGTCCGTCGCCGCCGGGTTGTTCCAGTACCCCGTGAAGACGATGCCGCCCTTGAGCAGCACCTCCCCGTCGTCGGCGATGCGTACGGCCGTGCCGGGCACGGGCAGACCGACCGTGCCGGGGCGCGGCCGCAGCGGCGGGGTGAGGGTGGCGGCGGCCGTGGTCTCGGTGAGGCCGTACCCCTCGTAGACGATGATTCCGGCGGCGTAGAAGAAGAGGTTGAGGTCGCGGTCCAGGGGGGAGCCGCCGCTGATCGCGTAGCGCAGGTTGCCGCCGACCTCCTTGCGGATGCGGCGGTAGACGAGCAGTTCGTACAGCGCCCAGCCGAGGCGCAGGCCGAGTGAGGGTCCTGGCCTGCTCGGGTCGAGGAACTTGTCCAGGTACGCCTCGCCGAACCGCACCGCGACCCGCTCGGCCCGGTCGAAGGAGGCGGCGCGGCCCATCTTCTCCGCCGTCGCCCGGCCGGCGTCGTGGATCTTCTCGAAGAGGTACGGGACGCCGACGAGGAACGTCGGCCTGAACGCGCGCAGTTCAGGGCGGAGTTCGTCGGGCTTGACGCTCGGGAAGTGGCCCAGTTCGATGCGGGCCAGCATGCAGGCGATCTGCAGGGAGCGGCCCAGGATGTGGGCGAGCGGCAGAAAGAGGAGCGTGGAGGCGACCTGTCCGGTGATCTCCTTGAAGACGGGGTGCAGCAGGTCGACGGTGTTGGCGGCCTCGGCGTGGAGGTTGGCGTGGGTGAGGACGCAGCCCTTGGGGCGGCCCGTGGTGCCGGAGGTGTAGCAGAGGGTCGCGATGGAGTCCGGGGTCAGCGCGGAGCGCCGCTTGGTCACCTCCTCGTCGGACACGTCCCGGCCCAGAGCGGTCAGTTCCGCCATCGCGCCGCCGTCTATGTGCCAGATGCGGAGGCCGCCGTCGAGGGGCGGGGCGACGACGTGGGCGCGGGGGGCCTCCTCGGCCGTCGCTGTGTTCTCGGCGGTCGCTATGGCGGTCTCCGCGTTCTCGGCCGTCAACGCGTTATCGGCGGTCTCCGCGTTCCCGGCCGCCACCGCCTCCTCGACCGTCGCCGCGTTCTCGGCGGTCTCCGCGATCAGTAGGCGGGCGCCGGAGTCCCGGAGGATCCACTCGATCTGCTCCGCCGATGATGTTGCGTAGAGGGGAACGCTCTGGCCGCCCGCCGCCCAGATCGCGAAGTCCAGGACCGCCCACTCGTAGCGCGTACGTGACATCAGCGCGACCCGGCCGCCCGGTTCGAGGCCCGCCGCGAGCAACCCCTTCGCGATGTCGGTGACTTCGCGCGCGAAGGCGGCGGCGGTCACCGGATGCCAGCGGCCGCCCCGCTTGCGGCGCAGAACCACCGCGTCGGGGGCCTCGGCCGCGTTGGTGAACGGTATGTCGGCGGTGCTGCCCGCGGTGGCCCTCGCCACGAGCGGGGCGGTGCGGGCCTCGCGCACGGTCCCGTGCGCGTCCCTGACCAGCTCGACCTCGGCGCGCCCCGCGAGGTCACTGCGGCGCTGGGCCCTTCTCAGATCCTTGCGTACGCCCATGACGGCTCCCCGGCTTCGGTTTCGGGGCAACTTACTCGCGCGTAAGAAAAAGACAATCCCCCCGGACCGTCACGGGGGGGCAACGCCTGGGCGGCTCAAGGCGAACGCGGGCCGGACCGATGTAGGGCCCATGACATCTACGTACTCCCCTGGTGTCCGAAAGGCGGAGCCCCGCCTCACGGTCGACGCACCACGCCCAGGGCCCTGGCGGGCCCGCGCCCGCCTGGGGCTCGTCCTCCTGCCCGCCCTGGTCATCGCCGTCGCCGGTTTCCAGCGGCGGTGGATGTCCGACGACGGCCACATCTATGTGCGGACGGTCCGTCAGGTCCTCGCGGGCAACGGGCCCGTCTTCAACCCCGGGGAGCGTGCCGAGTCCTCCACCGGAACGCTGTGGCAGTGGCTGCTCGTGGCGGCCGGTGCGACGGGCGTGGACATCGCCACGGCGGCGATGTACGGCGGGCTGCTCCTGACCGCGGCCGGTTTCGCCCTCGCCGGGCTCGCGGCGCTCCGCCTGCACGGCCGCGGCGGCCGACCGCTGGGCGGGGGCGGCCAACCGTCAGACGAGGGTGGTCGAATGGGCCGCCCTCGCGGCGGGGGTGCCTTGCTGCTGCCCTGCGGCGCCCTGGTGCTGCTCGCGCTGCCGCCCGTCTGGGACTTCGCCACCTCCGGCCTGGAGACCGGGCTCGCCACCTGCTGGATCGCGGGCGCCTGGCTCGCACTCGTCGCACGGCCCCGCACCCTGGTGACCTGCGCCGTGCTCGGCCTCGGCCCCCTCGTACGGCCGGACCTGGCGCTGGTGTCGGCGGTCTTCCTGGCCGCTCAGTGGATCGTCGCGCGCCCCTCCTGGCGCGGGACCCTCGCGGGCGCCGGTGCCGCCGGGGCGCTCCCCCTCGCGTACGAGATCTTCCGCATGGGCTACTACGGGCATCTGGTGCCGCTGCCCGGCGTCACCAAGGAGGCCTCGCGGAGCCTGTGGGCGCGGGGCGCCGACTATCTCTGGGACTTCGCGGGGCCGTACGTGCTGTGGCTCCCGCTCCTGATGATCGTCGCGGCGGTCCTCGCGTCCGGGCCCGTGCGGGAGTGGGGGCGCGGGCGCGGCATCGGGGCCGCGTCCGCGATCGCCCCCGTGGCGGCCCCCGTACTCGCGGGCGCCCTGTGCTGGCTCTACGTCATCAAGGTGGGCGGCGACTTCATGCACGGGCGGATGTTCCTGCCGGGGCTGCTGCTGATGCTGCTGCCCGTCTTCCTCGTGCCCCTCACGCGCGCGTGGACGATCGTCGCCGCCGGGGTCGCGGTGTGGGCGGTGGCGTGTGCGGCGGTGCTGCGGGTGCCGTACGAGGGCCGGATCGGGCCGACCGGTGTCGCCGACGAGCGCGGGGTCTACGTACAGCAGAACGCCGCCCCTCACCCCCTGCACCACGACTTCGCGGGCCAGCCCGGCAACAGGGCCTACGCCGCTCTCGTACGCAAGCGGGTGCGCGCGGGCACGCCCACGCTGCTCCTCGCCCACACCCCGGTGCCCGCGGCCCGGCCCGGCGTGACGGGGATCTACAACACGCTGGGCTTCAGCGGTTCGGTCATCCCGCTCTCCGGCGCGGCGCTCGACCCGATCGGGCTCGCCTATCCGCTGGCGGCGCACTCAGAGAGCTTCAACGGCCGGGTGGGCCACGACAAGCGGCTCCCGGACGAGTGGATCGTCGCCGAGCGCGGTGTCGCAGACGGCCTGCCCCGGGGGCTCGACCCCGCCCGCGTCGACGCCGCCCGACGCGCCCTGCGCTGCGAGCCGTTCGCCGAGCTGCGGGCGGCCACGCGGGCCCCGATGACGGCCGGGCGGTTCTGGCGGAATCTGACGGGTGCCGTGGAGCTGACCTCGTTCCGGTTCCCGAACGATCCGGTGCGGGCCGAGCGGGAGCTGTGCGGATAGCCGATGCCTACGGCGCCGGTGACGGCGGAGTGCGGTCACGGAACGCTACGCTCGCCAAATGACCTTGGAATGGGAGCAGGTTGTCATCGACGCGACGGACCCCGAGGCGCTGGGGCGGTGGTGGGCCGAGGCCCTCGGCTGGACGGTGGTCGACAGCTCCGACGACGAGTACGAGATCAGGCCGGAGCCCGGCCACCTGCCCAGCCTGCTCTTCGGGCGGTCGCCGGAGAAGAAGACGGAGGTGAAGAACCGCGTCCACCTGGACTTCCGCCCGGACGACCGGGACGCCGAGGTCGCCCGCCTCCTGGCCCACGGGGCCCGGCACGCCGACGTCGGCCAGAGCGGCGACGAGCCGTGGGTCGTCCTGCTCGACCCGGAGGGCAACGAGTTCTGCGTGCTCGGCCCGCGCCGAGGCTGAGGCCCACGCCACGGCTGAGGCCCGCGCCGGACCGAAAGGCGCCCAACAGCCCCCTCAGCCCCAGCCCCTCAGCTCACCACGTCCTTGCGCGCGAAGCCCCGGAACGCCAGCGCGAAGAGCACCAGCGCGTACGTCACCGAGACCGCCGCGCCCTGGATCATGCCGCCCCACTCGGGGCGCGGCTGGATGAGGTCCGCCCAGGCGAACTGCCAGTGCGCGGGGAGGAAGTCGCGCCAGTGACCGAGCGCGGTGACCGCGTCCAGGACGTTGCCGACGATGGTGAGGCCGACCGCGCCGCCGACCGCGCCGAGCGGCGCGTCGGTCTTCGTCGAGAGCCAGAACGCGAGGCCCGCGGTGACCAGCTGGGAGACGAAGACGTAACCGACGGCGATCAGCAGGCGGCCCGCCGCCGTGTCCGCGGGCAGCACGCCGCCGGTGGGGATCTCCAGCGGCCCCCAGCCGTACGCCACCGTGCCGACCGCGAGCGCGATCAGCGGGAGCAGCACCATGGCGGCGGCGCTGAGGCCGAGCGCCACGGCGAGCTTGGACCAGAGCAGGCGGGCCCGTGGCACGGGGGCCGCGAGCAGATAGCGCAGTGACGACCAGCTCGCCTCGGAGGCGACCGTGTCCCCGCAGAAGAGCGCGACGGGGATGACGAGGAGGAAGCCCGCCGAGACGAACAGGCAGGTCGCCGCGAAGTTGGCCGCGGACGCCGTGGCCGTGTCCATCAGCGTCACCTCGGCGTTGCGCCCGCCCGGCGAACCGGCGACGGCGAACGCGGTGACGAGGACGAGGGGCAGCAGCGCCATGATGCCGCCCATCACGAGCGTGCGGCGCCGCTTCAGCTGGCGGACCGCCTCGACCCGCAGCGGCAGCGTGTGTCCGGCGCGGTAGCCGGGCGCCGTGGGGCGCTCCAGGGTGGGGGCGCTCATGCGGTGCCTCCGATCAGGGTGAGGAACGCGTCTTCGAGGCGGCGGTGCGGGCCCATGGACTCCACGGGCACGTCGAGGCGGACCAGTTCGGGCAGGAGCCGGGCGCCGCTCGCGCTCTCCGTGCCGTCGAGGCGGATCAGGAGGCCGTCGTCGGCGCGGACCGCGGAGGCGACACCGGGCAGCGCGGCGATCTTGTCGAGCAGCGGGTCGGAGACGGCCCCCGCCAGCCCGACGAGGAGCGTGTCCCCGGACCCGATGATCTCCGCGACCGGGCCGGCCTGGACGAGGCGGCCGCGGTCCATGACGACCAGGTGCGTGCAGGACTGCTCGACCTCGGCGAGGAGGTGGCTGGAGACGATGACCGTGCGCCCGCCGCGTGCGTAGCGGATCATGACCTCTCGCATCTCGCGGATCTGCGGCGGGTCGAGGCCGTTCGTCGGCTCGTCGAGGATCAGCAGGTCCGGCAGGCCGAGCATGGCCTGGGCGATGGCCAGGCGCTGGCGCATGCCCTGCGAGTACGTCCGCACGGCCCGGGCAAGGGCGTCGCCGAGCCCGGCGATCTCCAGTGCCTCGTCCAGGTGGGCGTCGGCGGCGGGGCGGCCGGTCGCCTTCCAGTACAGCTCCAGGTTCTCCCGGCCGCTGAGGTGGGGCAGGAAGCCGGCGCCCTCGACGAACGCGCCGACCCGGGAGAGGACGGGCGCGCCCGGCACGATCGCCTGGCCGAAGACGCGGATCTCGCCCGCGTCGGGCCGGATCAGGCCCATCAGCATGCGCAGGGTCGTCGTCTTGCCCGCGCCGTTCGGCCCCAGAAGGCCGAGGACCTGGCCCTTCTCGACGCGGAAGGAGACGTCACGGACCGCGTACCGCTCGCTGGACTTGGCGTACCGCTTGCTCAAGTCCGTGATCTGGAGCGGCACTTCGGCGAGGTCGGGGTCGGGTGCGGGCGCCGTCGTGCGGCGGCGGCCGGTGAGGAGCAGGCCGAGCGCGACGACGGCTCCGGCGACCGGCAGCCACCACACCCAGGAGGGCAGGGGCGCGGCGGCGGTCCGCACGCCGGGGGCGGTCGGCACCTTCAGGTCGCTCTTGAGCGAGACGGTGTACTCGGCGGGGTCGACCGGTGAGGCGTACCCGAGGTCGGTGGAGGCGAGGACGAGGCGCAGGCGGTGGCCCTTCTGCACCTCGTGGTCGACGGCGGGCAGGCGCAGCTCGACGTCCTTGCCCTTCTTGGCGCCCTCGACCCTTACCGGCGCGACCAGTTGGGAGGGCAGGACCTGCTGCTTTCCGTCGGGGCTGACGTCGTACACCTTCGTGAAGAGCACCGCGTCGTCGCGGGAGGACTTCACATGGGCGCGGACCGTCGGCGTCCCGGTGATCCGCAGGTCCTCGCCGAGCGGCTTCGAGTCGAACTTGGCGTGCTGCCCGGGGATGTCGAGGGAGACGCCGACGCCGAGGGAGGAGAGCCGGGAGAGGCCTCTGCCGCCGAGGCCGGGGAGGGTGGAGACGGCGGGCGGGCTGGCGCCCGCGGGGTTGTCGAAGGTCTGCTCGCGTCCGGTGAGCGGGACCGCGCGCCGGCCGCTCTCCAGGCCGGGGTAGGTGTCGCCGCTCGCGCCCCGCAGCTGGGCGGCGCCGTCGGTGGAGTCGATGCCTCCGGTGCGGGTGACGCGGAACGCGGGGCCGGTGCCGGCGCTCTTGTCGCCCTTCAGATAGCGGTCGAACCAGGCGCCGACGCGCTTCTCGACGCGCCCGCGCTCGGCCTCGCGCTCGCCGCCGTCGTGGCCGCCCGCGATCCAGTCGACGGTCACCGGCGCGCCGTTGGCACGGACCGCGCGGGCGATGGCGTCGCCCTGGCCGAGCGGGAAGAGCGAGTCGGTCTGGCCCTGCGCGAGGTACGTCGGCACCTTGATGCGGTCGCCGACGGCGGCGGGGCTGCGCGCGGCGAGCAGTTCACGCGCCTTCGCGTCGGGCTCTCCGGCGACCGCGACCCGGTTGTACATGGCGCACAGCTGCTTCTCGAACTTCTCGCAGCCACCACCGGTGTTGATGAACGAGCCGGTCCACAGCTTCTTGAAGACGCCGTCGGGGAACAGCGCGTCCGCGAGGTTCCAGTACGTGATCTGCGGGGCGATCGCGTCGACCCGCTGGTCGTACCCCGCGGCGAGCAGTGACACCGCTCCGCCGTACGACGCTCCGGTGACGCCCACGCGCGGGTCGCCGGCCTTGTCGAGACGCACCTCGGGCCGCTTCGCGAGCCAGTCGATGAGCTTGGAGACGTCGGCGACCTCGGCCTTGGGGTCGTTGAGACCGATCTTGCCGGTGGACTTGCCGAAGCCGCGCGCGGACCAGGTCAGCACGGCATAGCCGTCCGCCGCCAGCTCCTCGGCCTGCTCGCGCACGTCCGCCTTGCTGCCGCCGAAGCCGTGGCCGATGAGGACGGCGGGGCGCTTGGCGTCCGGGTCCCCCGCGGTGAAGTACGAGGTGTCGATCTTCGCGCCGTCGGCGTCGAGCGTGCCGTCGGCGCGGTGCACGGAGGGGCCGTCGTCGGCGGCGACCGCCGTCCAGGTGCCCGCGCCCGCGAGCACCACGACGGCGGCCGCCGCGGCGAGCAGCCGTCGTGGCCCGCGCGGTCCGGGAAGCCTGGGCCTGGGCAGTCGTAGATCCATGCGTCCACCGTACGGGCGGCCACCGACAACCGTGGCAGCCGCCGGTCTGAACTGTCCCGCATCCCCGGGGAGTAGACTCCGCGCCCCGCGTACCGCGATCGTGGTACGCATGGAGATCAGAGCCACGGCGGAGAACCGGCCCACGGCGCGGATCCGGCCCGCGACGACCGTCGCCGAGGTGGCCGCCGCCGCGCACCTCTTCGACGGCCCCGTCCGCCCCGAGGCGGCCCGCCGCTTCCTGGACAGCCCCGGCCACCACCTCCTGCTCGCGTACGGGCAGGACGACGGCGCCCCCGTCGGCTTCGTCAGCGGCGTCGAGACGGTCCACCCCGACAAGGGCGCGGAGATGTTCCTGTACGAACTCGGCGTCGACGAGCGCTTCCGCCGTCGCGGGACGGGCCGCGCGCTGGTCGACGCGCTGGCCGCGCTCGCGCGGGAGCGGGGCTGTCACGGCATGTGGGTCGGCGTGGACACGGACAACGAGGCGGCGCTCGCGACGTACCGGGGCGCGGGCGCGAAGGACGAGGGGCGGTTCGCGTCGCTGGGGTGGGACTTCAGCTGACTCGGGCGGGACTGCGGCTGAGCGGAACGCGGCATGGGCTGAGCGGAACGCGACTTCGGCTGACCGAGGGCGCGCCGCGTCAGGGGTGAACCTAGGCTGCACCTATGACATCTCAGGCCGCATCCCCCGTCTCCGGGGCCTCCCTCGCCACCGGCCAGCGCTCGCTCGGCGACCCGTCCGTCCGTTTCCCCCTGTGGCCGCCGCTCACCGCGGGCTGCCCGGTGACCAGCACGGAGAGCGTGTCCTACCCCGTCGAGGTCGACTACGCGTACGACAAGGTGCCCGCCGGTCTCTTCACCACGGCACCCGGGCAGCCGCGCGGCCACGAGCGCTGGGCCCCGCTCCTGCCGCCGCTGCACGCCCCCGGCCTCGGCGAGGGCGGCACACCGCTCGTCTCCCTCGACGAGGGAGTGTGGATCAAGGACGAGTCCCGCAACCCGACGTGGAGCCACAAGGACCGCATCAACCGCGTCACGGTCAGCGCGGCGGTCGGCGCGGGCGCGGAGGGCATCGTCGTCGCCTCGTCCGGCAACCACGGCGCCTCCGCGGCGGCGTACGCGGCGCGGGCGGGCCTGCGCTGCGTGGTGATCGGCTCGGCGGGGACGCCGCCCGCGGTCGACGCGTTCCTGCGGGCGTACGGGGCCGTGGTGCTGCCCGTGCCCGAGAGCGCGCGGTGGCCGCTGCTGCGGCGGATCGTGGAGCGGTTCGGCTACCACCCGGTCAGCAATGTGACGCCCACGCACACCGGGCACGCGTTCGGCCCCGAGGGCTACAAGACCCTCGCCTACGAGATCTTCACCGAACTCGGCGTCCCCGCGGCGGTGTTCCTGCCCACCGGCTACGGCGAACTGCTCTTCGGCGTCTGGAAGGGCTTCGCGGAGCTGTTCGCCCTCGGCCTCGCCGACCGGGTGCCCCGCATGTACTCCTGCGAGCCCTCGGCCGGGGGCCCACTCGCCGCTGCGCTGCGGGACGGGATCCCGGCGACGCGAGTCCCGACCGGCGCGACGGCGGCGTACGCGATCAGCTCCTCGGTCGGCGGCTACCGCGGGGTCGTCGCCGTCCGGGAGAGCGGCGGCGGCGCACTCCTCGTCTCGGACGCGGAGATGGACGCGGCGCGGGCGGAGCTGGCCCGGGCGGGGCTCTGGACCGAGCTGTCGGCCGCCGCGGGCCTCGCGGGGTTCCGCCGACGCGGGGACGCGGCGCTGGACGGGCCCGTGGTGTGCGTGTCCACGTCCTCCGGGTTCAAGGACCGTGACCTGCTCTCCGCCGAGGGCTCGGCGGAGCTGGACCCGGAGGACTGGGCGGAGGTGGAGCGGCGGATCAGGGGCTGAAGGCCGGCCCCCTGCCCCGGACCTCGGGAGGTTCAGACGCCGGAGGGCCTGAGGGATTCCTCCCCGTCCTCCGGCACGCTCACCAGCCACCGCGTGTCGCGCCGCGGCCGCAGGTACAGCGCCCAGTACAGCGTCGCCACGACCACGATCCCGCCGGTCCACATGAGGTACTGCGCCTCCTGCTGGCTCAGCACGTACGCGAGTACGGCGATCAGCACCACGGGCACGGCCGGCCACAGCGGCATCCGCCAGGCCGCGCTGTGCCCGTGCGAGCCCCGCCGGGCGAGCAGCGCGGCGACCGCGACCAGGAGGTACATGCCGGTCACGGAGACGCCGGTCACCCCGTACAGGGTGTCGAGGTTGACGAAGCACAGGAGCGCGCCGGGGACGCCGACGAGGAGCGTGGCGATCCAGGGGGCGCCGGACGCGCCGAGCTTGGAGAGGGCCTTGTTGACCGGCGTGGGCCACGCCTTGTCCCGCGCGGAGGCGAACAGGACGCGGGAGTTCTGGATGACCATGACGATGCCCGCGTTGATGATGGCGAGGGCCACGCAGAGGCTGACGAACGTACCGACCGCCGAGTTGGACCAGGCCGTCACCATGGCGCTGATGTCGCCCTGGGTCAGGGCGGTGAGGCTCTCCGCGCCCATGGTGATCGCGATGACCGGCACCAGGATGATCACGGCGGAGATGCCGAGGGTGGCGAGGACGGTCCGCGCCACATTGCGGCGCGGGTTCTCCAGCTCCTCGGAGAGGTAGACGGCCGTGGAGAAGCCCTGCGTGACGAAGAGGGCAATCGCGAGGCCGGAGACGATCAGCATGGCGGTGACCGCGTCGACGCCGCCGGGGCCGGAACCGGCCACCGACAGGTCCACCAGGCTGCCCGCGCCCCGCTCGGCGTGGGCGAAGCCGAGGACGGCCACGACGCCCGCCGCGACGACCTCGAGGACGAGGAAGATGCCGGTGATCCAGGCGTTGGCGCGCAGGTCGAGCAGGCCCGCGAGGGTGGCGCAGATCATGACGCCGGCGCCCGCGTAGGAGGGGTCGAGGTCGATGACCGGTGCCAGATAGTCCGCCGTGCCCATGGCGATGACGGGCGGCACGATCATCACGACGAGCAGCGAGAGCACGAAGACCAGCCAGCCCGCCAGGCGCCCCGCCATGGTGGAGACCATCGCGTACTCGCCGCCCGCGCTGGGGATGAGGGTGCCCAGCTCCGAGTAGCAGAACGCGACGCCCACGCAGAGCAGCGAGCCGATCGCGATGGTGAGCGCGGTGGCGGTGCCGAGCGAGGCGAAGAGGTCGGGGACGACCACGAAGAGCGTGGAGGCGGGCGTCACGCAGGAGAGCGTGAGGAGGGTGCCGCCCACGACGCCGATGGAGCGCTTGAGCTTCTGGGTGTCGCCCGGCACGGCCAGGGGCGCGAGGGGCGCCCCGGGGGTCTCGGCGGGGGCGGACTTGAGCGGGCGAAGCGTATCGGTCATACAGCGCGGTTCCGATCGACTCGTGCGGCAGATTCTGCGGGGGGTCTGCGGGGGAGCCCTATCGCCTCCGAAGGCTGTCGAGCTGTCTTTCAGTGGCTCCCGGCGCGTCATCTCACCCCGGCGCTAACCGGAACGTCAACGGTCATTTACCTACGGAATCCGCAGCGCGCCCACCTCCCAAGTCGCCTCGCTTTCGCAAGAGTTTGTCTCTTCGGGGCGCAATGAACATGCCGACACCAGATATGACCTTCGTATTGCAGGCGTATGAACACAGCCGCTTTCGCTGCCCGAATTGCACCCTGTGCACGGGAACCGCAAGAGCGGCGTCAAAAAAGAATCAGGACCGTCCGAAATCCGGACGGTCCTGATGTACGCGCTGTCACGTGCTGTCACACGTGGCGACTCAGTGGTTGCGCGGGAAGCCCAGGTCCACCCCGGCCGGCGCGTCCGACGGGTCGGGCCAGCGCGTGGTGACGACCTTGCCGCGCGTGTAGAAGTGCGTGCCGTCGTTGCCGTAGATGTGGTGGTCGCCGAAGAGCGAGTCCTTCCAGCCACCGAAGGAGTGGTAGCCGACCGGCACCGGGATCGGCACGTTCACGCCGACCATGCCCGCCTCGATCTCCAGCTGGAAGCGGCGGGCCGCGCCGCCGTCGCGGGTGAAGATCGCGGTGCCGTTGCCGAACGGCGAGGCGTTCATGAGCGCCACGCCCTCCTCGTACGTGTCCACGCGCAGGACGCATAGGACCGGGCCGAAGATCTCGTCCTGGTAGGCCTTGGCGGTGGTCGGGACGCGGTCGAGCAGGGAGAGGCCGATCCAGTGGCCGTTCTCGTGGCCCTCGACCGTGTAACCGGTGCCGTCGAGGACGACCTCGCAGCCCTCCGCCTCGGCGCCCGTGACGTACGAGGCGACCTTGTCGCGGTGGGCGGCGGTGATGAGCGGGCCCATCTCGGACGCCGGGTCGTTGCCCGGGCCGATCTTGATCTTCTCGGCGCGCTCCTTGATCTTGCCCACCAGCTCGTCGGCGATGGAGCCGACCGCGACGACGGCCGAGATGGCCATGCAGCGCTCGCCCGCGGAGCCATAGGCCGCCGAGACGGCGGCGTCGGCGGCCGCGTCCAGGTCGGCGTCGGGCAGGACCAGCATGTGGTTCTTGGCGCCGCCGAGCGCCTGCACGCGCTTGCCGTTGGCGGAGGCGGTGGTGTGGATGTGGCGGGCGATGGGCGTGGAGCCCACGAAGGAGACGGCCGCCACGTCCGGGTGCTCCAGGAGGCGGTCCACGGCCACCTTGTCGCCGTGCAGGACGTTGAAGACACCGTCGGGCAGACCGGCCTCCGCAAGCAGCTCCGCGATCTTCATCGACGCGGACGGGTCCTTCTCGGAGGGCTTCAGTACGAAGGTGTTGCCGCAGGCGATGGCCAGCGGGAACATCCACATCGGCACCATCGCCGGGAAGTTGAACGGCGTGATGCCCGCGACGACGCCGAGCGGCTGGCGGATGGAGGAGACGTCCACGCGGCTCGCCACCTCCGTCGACAGCTCGCCCTTGAGCTGCACGGTGATGCCGCAGGCCAGGTCGACGATCTCCAGGCCGCGCGCGACCTCGCCGAGCGCGTCGGAGTGCACCTTGCCGTGCTCGGCGACGATCAGCTCGGCGATCGCGTCGCGGTTGGCGTCGAGCAGCGCGCGGAACTTGAAGAGGATCGCCGTGCGCTTGGCGAGCGAGGAGGTGCCCCAGGTCGCGAAGGCCTCGCGGGCGGCGGCGACGGCGGCGTCCACCTCGTCCACCGACGCGAACGCGACCCGCGTCGTGACGACGCCGGTCGCCGGGTCGGTGACCGGGCCGTAGTTGCCGGACGCGCCCTCGACGGCCTTCCCGCCGATCCAGTGATTGACCGTCTTCGTCATGACAAGCATCCCTACTCTCACAGGTGGCGGCGTCGGGCAGCGACGTGCCGGTCGTACTCTTCCCTGGCCTTGACCGCGGACACCCGGTTCGCCGTCTCGGCCACGGGCACATCCCACCACGCCTGCGCCGGGGGCGGCCCCGACACTGTGTCTGCCGTTTCCGTCTCCACATAGACACATGTGGGACGGTCCGCCGCACGCGCCTCCCGCAGCGCCTCGCGCAGGTCACGCACGGTTTTGGCGCGCAGCACCCGCATCCCGAGCGAGGCCGCGTTGGCCGCGAGGTCGACGGGCAGCGGGCCCTCGCTGTACGTCCCGTCGGGCGCCCGGAAGCGGTAGTCCGTGCCGAACCGCTCGGCGCCCACGGCCTGGGAGAGCCCGCCGATGGAGGCGTACCCGTGGTTCTGCAGGATGACGACCTTGATCGGCACGTTCTCCTGGACGGCCGTGACGATCTCGGTGGGGTTCATCAGATACGTCCCGTCGCCGACCAGCGCCCACACCGGCCGCTCGGGCGCGGCGAGCGCGACACCGATGGCCGCCGGGATCTCGTATCCCATGCAGGAGTAGCCGTACTCGACGTGGTACTGCCGCGCCGACCGGGCACGCCACAGCTTGTGCAGGTCGCCGGGGAGCGACCCGGCGGCGTTGATGACGATGTCGTCTTCCGTCACCAACTCGTCGAGCGCGCCCACGACTTGGGCCTGCGTGGGCCGCACGTCCGGCTCGCCCGCGTGGTACGCGGCGTCGACGCGCTGCTCCCAGCGGGCCTTGTCGCCCGTGTACTCGGCGGTGTAGTCGCCTGCGACGCGGTGGCCGCGCAACTCCCGGGTGAGCGCGCCGAGTCCGGCGCGGGCGTCGGCGATCAGGGTGGCGCCCGCCATCTTGTGGCCGTCGAACGGGGCCACGTTGAGGTTGAGGAAGCGCACCCCCGGCCGTTCGAAGAGGGTGCCGGAGGCGGTGGTGAAGTCGCTGTAGCGGGTGCCGACGCCGATCACCAGGTCGGCGGCGCGGGCCAGTTCGTTCGCCGTCGCCGTGCCCGTGTGGCCGATGCCGCCGACGTCCGCCGGGTGGTCGAAGCGCAGGGAGCCCTTGCCCGCCTGGGTGGAGGCGACGGGGATGCCGGTCGCGTCGGCGAACTCCCGCAGGGCGTCCTCGGCCGCGCTGTGGTGGACGCCGCCGCCCGCGATGACCAGGGGCCGCCGCGCCTCGCGCACGGCGTCCGCGGCGGCGGCAAGCTCCCGCGGGTCCGGGGCCGGCCTGCGCACGGCCCAGACCCGCTCGGCGAAGAACTCCTCGGGCCAGTCGTACGCCTCGGCCTGGACGTCCTGTGGCAGGGCGAGCGTGACGGCACCGGTCTCGGCGGGGTCGGTGAGCACCCGCATCGCGGCGAGAGCGGCCGGAATGAGCGCTTCCGGCCGGGTCACGCGGTCGAAGTACTTCGAGACGGGCCGCAGACAGTCGTTGACGGAGACATCGCCCGCGTACGCCACTTCGAGCTGCTGGAGCACGGGGTCGGCGGGGCGGGCCGCGAAGGTGTCGCCGGGCAGGAGCAGGACGGGCAGGCGGTTGACGGTGGCGAGGGCGGCGCCGGTGACGAGGTTGGTGGCGCCGGGGCCGATGGAGGTGGTGACGGCGTGGGTGGACAGGCGCCCCGACTGCCGGGCGTACCCGACAGCGGCGTGCACCATGGCCTGTTCGTTGCGCCCCTGGTGGAAGGGCATGTCGTCGGCGTACTCGACGAGCGCCTGCCCGATCCCGGCCACGTTGCCGTGCCCGAAGATCCCCCAGGTCGCGCCGATCAGCCGCCGCCGCTCGCCGTCCCGCTCGGTGAACTGCCGGGTCAGGAAGCGTACGAGCGCCTGCGCGGTGGTGAGCCGCACGCCGCCCGGCTGGGTCCGCGTCATCGGTATCCCTCCGTGTGGTCGGGGTGGAAGCGGATCCGCCACTCCCGCTCATCGCCGGGCCCCGCCATGACGTTCAGGTAGTACATCGCGTGCCCCGGCTGGGCGACGGACGGGCCGTGCCAGCCGTCGGGCACGAGCACGGCGTCACCGGTGCGGACCTCGGCGAGGACATCGGTACCACCCTCGCGGGAGGGGAACACCCGCTGATACCCGAAGCCTTCACGCCCGCCGACCGTCTCGATCTCGAAGTAGTAGATCTCCTCCAGCTCGGCCTCGACGCCCGGGCGGTGCTCGTCGTGCTTGTGGGGCGGATACGAGGACCAGTTGCCGCCGGGCGTGATCACCTCGACGGCGATGAGGCGGTCGCACTCGAAGGCGTCCGCGGCCGCGAAGTTGCGCACCTCGCGGGCGCAGGTGCCGCTGCCGCGGCTCTCGACGGGTACCTCCGGCGCGGAGCCGTAGCGGGCGGGGAGTCGACGCTCGCACTTCGCTCCTGCCAGGGCGAAGCGGCCTCCCGCGCCGGAGGCGATCTGGATTCGGGCGTCACGGGGCACGTAAGCGAAATCGGTGACTCCGCTGAACACGCTCTCCCTGCCCAGGAGTTCGATGGTCCCGTCTTCCGTGTGCACCGTACAGCCGCCGGTCAGCGGGAGCACGATCCATTCACTCTCCCCGGTGGCGAAGGTGTGGGTGCCACCGGGTCCCAGCTCGACGACGCGCAGCGCGGAGTGGACCCAGCCTGCCCGTTTCGGGTCGATGTCGACGGCGTACGGTCCATGGGCCGCACTGCCTTTCGGTACGTACGTCATATGAGCCTCCTCGGCCTCTCCGCCCCCGCTACAGCAGTCCTACGGCGGTGTCGACCGCCCCCGCCACATCCCCGTCGGGCGGATAGAGCAGCGCCCTGCCGACGACGAGACCCTGCACGGTGGGCAGCCGCAGGGCGCCGCGCCACTTCTCGTACGCGGCGTCCTGATCGTCCCCGATGTCGCCGCCGAGCAGTACGGCGGGCAGGGTCGAGGTCTCCATGACGCGGGCCATGTCGTCGGGGTTCTCGGTGACGGGGACCTTCAGCCAGGTGTAGGCGGAGGTGCCGGCGAGGCCGGAGGCGATGGCGATGGACCGGGTGACGGCCTCGGCGCTCAGGTCGTTGCGGGGCGGACCCGTGCCGTCGCCGCGGGTCCGGCGGGTGAGGAACGGCTCGATGAAGACCGGCAGCCCGCGCTCGGCCATGGCGTCGACGACGCGGGCGGCGGAGTGCAGCGTGGTCAGCGAGCCGGGGTCGGCGTAGTCGAGGCGGAGCAGCAGCTTGCCCGCGTCGAAGCCGAGCCGTTCGAGGTCCTCGGGCCGGTACCCGGTGAACCGGTCGTCCAGCTCGAACGCGGCGCCCGCGAGGCCGCCGCGGTTCATCGACCCCATGACGACCTTGCCGTCGAGGGCGCCGAGGAGCAGCAGGTCGTCGAGTACGTCGGCACTGGCGAGGACGCCGTCGACGCCGGGCCGCGAGAGCGCGAGGCAGAGCCGTTCGAGGAGGTCACGCCGGTTGGCCATGGCGAACGGATCGCCGCCGACGCCGAGGGCCCCCCGGGCGGGGTGATCGGCGGCAACGATCAACAACCGCCGACCGTCGGCGAGGAGCCGTCGCCGGGGGCGCCGGGCGGCGGCTTCGAGGATGGCCTCGGGGCGCTGGGCCCGAATACGGGTGAGGTCAGCAAATTCCAGCGCCTCCGACGGAAATTCCAGCCCCTCCGGCGGACGCGCGGAAAATTCCAGCCCCTCCGGCGTTTGAGGAGCGGGGTCCGGGGCGGAGCCCCGTGAACGGCGCGCAGAGCCCGGCTTCACAAGACAGCCCCCGCTTCAACAGCTGAGGCGACCTCGCCAGCAAACGGCATGGCGGAACTGCACTCCAGTCGCGAAGCGACGATCGCACCCGCCGCATTGGCGTACCGCAACGTCCTCTCCAACTCCCAGCCCGCGAGCAGCCCATGACACAAGGCACCGCCAAACGCGTCCCCCGCACCGAGCCCGTTGAGAACCGTCACCGGCAGCGGCGGCACCCGCACCACC
>NZ_WMBF01000804.1:0-1566 GCF_019400875.1 Streptomyces anatolicus
ACTTCACCTACATGGGGCGGTTCGCCGCCGACACGGCGGGCGACCAGGGCGGCGGAGCCTGGCAGATGGCCGCTGGGAACGCGATCGGAGGCTCCGGCGACCCCGAGACCCCGCTGCGGCACCTGCTGGACGTCGGCGCGATGGTCCGGGACACGCCGGGCGGGCCCGAGCTGACCCTCACCGTCCACTGGCCCCGCCGGCTGGTGCGGGACACGGACGCCGCACGGCTCGGGCGCGCCTGGGCGGACATGCTCGGCGGCCTCGCGGCCCACACCGCGGCACCCGCCTCCGGAGGGCACACGCCCTCCGACTTCCCTCTGCTCGACCTCGCCCAGGACGAGGTCGACGAGTTCGACCGTCTCGACTGACCCGCCGCTGTGAGGAGACAGAACGATGACCCGATCCGCTGTCGAGGACGTCTGGCCGCTGTCGCCGTTGCAGGAAGGGCTGCTCTTCCACGCCGCCTTCGACGACCAGGGCCCGGACGTCTACCAGGGGCAGCGGACGCTGGAGCTGACCGGGCCACTGGACGCGGACCGGTTGCACAGGTCGTGGCAGGCGCTGCTGGCCCGGCACGGAGCACTGCGGGCGAGCTTCCGGGGCCGCAAGTCCGGCGAGGCGGTGCAGGTCATCGCGCGCGAGGCGGTGTTGCCCTGGTGCGTGGAGGACGTCTCGGGGCTCGGGGAGGCCGGGCCCACGGTCGGCCGGGAAACGGAAGCGGACGCCGAGGCCGGTCGGGAGGCGGAAGCGGAACCGGACGCCGAGGCCGGTCGGGAAGCGGAAGCGGAAGCCGAAGCCGCGGCCGACCGGCTGGCCGCGCGTGAGCGATCGCAGCGCTTCGATCCGGCCACGGCACCCCTGCTGCGGCTCCTGCTGATCAGGCTCGGCGACGAACGGCACCGGCTGATCCTCACCAGCCACCACGTCGTCATGGACGGCTGGTCCATGGCAGTGCTCTTCAACGAACTGCCCGCCGTGTACGCGGCGGACGGCGAGACCCACGGGCTCCCCAGGACCACGTCCTACCGCGAATACCTCGCGTGGCTGGCCCGCCAGGACAAGGAGGCGGCGCGCACCGCCTGGCGCGCGGAGCTGGCCGGGGCCGACGAACCGACCCTCGTCGCACCGGCCGACCCCGCCCGGACACCGGTCGCGCCCGAAAGCCTCGTCATCCGGCTCTCCGAGGAACTGACGCACGGCATAGGACAGTTGGCGCGCGCCCACGACCTGACGGTGAACACCGTGATCCAGGGCGCGTGGGCGCTGCTCTTGGCGCGTCTGGCGGGGCGTACGGACGTGGTGTTCGGCGCGACCGTCGCGGGCCGCCCCGCCGAACTGCCCGGCGTGGAATCCATGGTCGGCCTCTTCATCAACACCCTGCCGGTACGCGTACCGCTCGAAGGCGCGGAGCCCGTCTCCCGGATGCTGGCGCGGCTCCAGGAGCGCCAGGCCGCGCTCATGGCACATCAGCACCTCGGCCTCTCCAAGGTCCAGAAGCTGGCCGGTCCCGGCGCGGTCTTCGACACGATCGTGGTGTTCGAGAACTACCCCCGCCCGCCCCAGAAG
>NZ_WMBF01000097.1:0-17868 GCF_019400875.1 Streptomyces anatolicus
GACGAAGAGGTCGTGCGTGTTACGCGTCCATGAACTGGCGGGTCGGGCGGGGCGGGATTTCCTACCCTGCGCTCGGTGTGAGAACCGGCCGCGGCGGCCATCCGGCTGACTGGCGTAGGGGGAGCCGAGTCGGGCTGTTCGGGATGGTCGCGCCGCGGCCGGAGCCGGTCGTGCCGGGCCTCACACCGCCTCCGCGGTCTCCGGCATCTCGATGGCGAGCCGTTCGGTGAGCTGGACGACTTCGGAGACGTCCCCGAAGTCGCGTACGGCGGTGTCGACGGTCTTGCGGAGCCGGGTGTTCACCCGCTCGGAGCGGACCTTCTTGGCGATGTCGAGGGCCTGCCCGGCGAGGACCGTGCCCTGCTCGGGCTCGCGCTGGAGCAGGTGGACGGTGGCCTTGCCGATGAGGTTCAGGGCGTACGAACGCTGGTGCTCGGCGTCCATCTCGAACAGCTCGACGGCGCGGTCCATGACGGGCTCGGCGAGCGAGGCGTAGGTGGGGCTGCGGCCCGCCACGTAGGCCAGGTCGCGGTAGGAGTGGGCGTTCTCGCCGTTCAGCTCGGCCTCGGAGAAGAAGCGGATCCAGTCCGGCTCGGGCTCGTCGAACTCCTCGGCGTCGGCGAAGGTGTCCTCGGCCATCCGCACGGCCCGCTTGCACTTGCCGGGCTGGCCCATGCTGGCGTACGCGCGGGCCTCCATCGCATACAGCATCGACTGGGTGCGGGGGCTCGCGCAGTCACGGCTGCCGTACTGGGCGAGGTGGATCAGTTCGAGCGCGTCGTCGGGGCGGCCGAGGTGGATCATCTGACGGCTCATGCTGGAGAGGATGTACGACCCGAGGGGCTTCTCGCCCGCCTCCTTCGCGGCGTGCAGGGCCAGGACGAAGTACTTCTGGGCGGTGGGCTGCAGGCCCACGTCATAGCTCATCCAGCCCGCGAGCTCGGCCAGCTCGCCCGCGACCTTGAAGAGGCGCTTGGCGGTGGCTTGGGGCTGGGGCTCCTGGAGCAGGTCCGTCACCTCGTGCAGCTGGCCGACGACGGCCTTGCGGCGGAGCCCGCCCCCGCACTGGGCGTCCCACTGGCGGAACATCACCGTCGTGGACTCAAGGAGGTCCAGCTCCGGTTTGGACAGGCGGGCCGGGCGGCGCATCGCGGCCGGGTCGGGCTCCTCGCGGGGCGCCGACGGCGAGGGCACGAGCCAGCGCTGCATGGGCTCGATGAGGGCGGGGCCCGCGGAGAGCGCGAGCGAGGTGCCGAGGAAGCCCCGGCGGGCCAGCATCAGGTCGCTGCGGGAGAACTCGCTGATCAGCGCGACGGTCTGCGGACCGGTCCAGGGCAGGTCGACACCGGAGGACGCGGGTGTGCGGTGGGCGGCGCGCAGGCCCAGGTCCTCGACGGCGACCACACAGCCGAACCGCTCGGAGAACAGCTCGGAGAGGATGCGGGGGATCGGCTCGCGGGGGTTCTCCCCGTCCAGCCAGCGGCGCACCCGCGAGGTGTCGGTGGAGATGTGGTGGGCGCCCAACTGCCGGGCCCTGCGGTTGACTTGGCGCGCCAGCTCACCCTTGGACCAGCCGCTGCGCACGAACCACGACGTGAGCATCTCATTGGGGCGCTTCTCAGCGTTCGTACCGCTTCCGCCACTGCCGCCCACTGGAACGCCCCCATCCGTCAAGACACCCGCGCGCCGTCCACGCCGTGCGCTTTCTCCATGTCAAGCCCTAACAGAATGCCGCCTGTCGCGGCCGTCCGTCCGGAGAATGTCACCCCTCGAACAGGGAACCGACTTGCCTCCGGCATACCCACGGGTGGTCGAAATCCCGGGGCCGTGTACTGAAAGTAATCCTACGATCACCCCTCCGGCGAGGGTGATTCCGGAAACGCCACCATTCGCCACCCCTTCGAATGAACTCCCGCTCCACAGCACGCGATTCACTTGACATGGGACGACCGACAAGGGGCGGAACGGAGCACGCCGGGGCGCGTATCACCGAGCGCACCACCCGTGAGACCTCCAAGCGCCGTCTCAAGAGCAGAGGGTCATGTTCCGATTCCCTCACGTAACCGCGGCACGCTCGACCCGTTGGAGGGGGCATGGGCTTCACGATCGGCGGCACCCGGGGGACCGACAAGCTCCGGACCGGATCACGGCGGCGCGGCCGCCCTTCGGACTGTACGGCGGTGGCGGAGTACACCGGACTGTGGGGCTGGGACGCGGTGCCGGGCGCCCGCGCGCTGGACGGAGCCTGCTCCTGCGGCGCGAGTGACTGCGCCGCTCCCGGCGCGCACCCACTGGGCTTCGCCCCGGAGGTCCCGGCCGGAGCCACGCTCGACGAAGTGGCGGACGCCTGGGCCGAGTTCCCCGGAGCGGCCGTGTTACTGCCGGTGGGGCGGGCCTTCGACGTCATCGAGGTGGCGGAGACGGCGGGGCGGCGGGCCCTGGTGCGCCTTGAGCGAATGGGGCTTCCCCTGGGGCCGGTGACGGTCACCCCCGACGGCCGGGCGCAGTTCTTCGTCGCTCCGGGCGCCGCCGCCGAACTCCCCCGGCTGCTCTACCGCATGGGCTGGGACGGCGCCGCCCTCGACCTGCACGGCCTGGGCCCGGGCGACCACATCACGGCGCCGCCCTCGGACCGCGGCGGCCTCGGCCCGGTCCGCTGGCTGCGCTCCCCCGCGCTGGACTCCGCGACGAACCCACCCCAGGCCCGGCTCCTGCTCGGAACCCTGGCATACGTGGCACACCGCTCCCCCGCGTAGACCCCGGGAGGGCCCCTCGCGCACGTGGCACACCGCCTTAACGTGCGGGTTCATCGGGGCCGGGCGCGCAGTTCCCCGCGCCCCTTCGGGGCGCAACATCAGCTGAGGCGCCCCGAAGGGGGCGCGGGGAACGGCGCGACCAGCCACGACGCACCCGCGGAGACACGGGCCGGCCACAGCCGACGCACCAGACCCCGGCGGGCCTACTCGCCGATCAACGCGTCCACGAACGCCTCCGGCTCGAACGGCGCCAGATCGTCCGCGCCCTCGCCGAGACCGATGAGCTTGACCGGCACGCCCAGTTCACGCTGGACGGCGACGACGATGCCGCCCTTGGCGGTGCCGTCCAGCTTGGTGAGGACGATGCCCGTGATGTCGACGACCTCGGCGAAGACCCGCGCCTGCACCAGGCCGTTCTGCCCGGTCGTGGCGTCAAGGACGAGCAGCACCTCGTCGAGCGGGGCGTGCTTCTCGACGACGCGCTTGACCTTGCCCAGCTCGTCCATCAGGCCCGTCTTGGTGTGCAGCCGGCCCGCGGTGTCGATGAGTACGACGTCCGCGCCCTCGGCGATGCCTTCCTTGACGGCGTCGTAGGCGATGGACGCCGGGTCGCCGCCCTCGGGCCCGCGGACCGTGCGGGCGCCGACGCGCTCGCCCCAGGTCTGGAGCTGGTCGGCGGCGGCGGCGCGGAAGGTGTCCGCGGCGCCGAGGACGACGGAGCGCCCGTCGGCGACGAGGACGCGCGCGAGCTTGCCGGTGGTGGTGGTCTTGCCGGTGCCGTTGACGCCGACGACCATCACGATGCCCGGGGTCTCCAGACCGGACTCGGTCTTCACGGTGCGGTCGAAGTCGGTGCCCGCGCCCGTGCCGAGGAGCGCGATCAGCTCCTCGCGCAGCAGGGTGCGCAGCTCGTCCGGCGTGCGGGTGCCGAGCACGCGCACCCGCTCGCGCAGCCGCTCGACCAGCTCCTGGGTGGGGGCGACGCCGACGTCGGCGGTGAGCAGCGTGTCCTCGATCTCCTCCCAGGTGTCCTCGTCGAGGTGTTCGCGGGACAGCAGCGTGAGCAGCCCCTTGCCGAGCGCGTTCTGCGAGCGGGAGAGCCGGGTGCGCAGCCGGACCAGGCGGCCGGCGGTGGGCTCGGGGGTCTCGATCTCCGGCGCGGCCGGTTCCTCGACGACGACCGGGGCCGAGGCCGTCGGCTCGGCGAGCGGGAGTTCCACCTCCTCGATCGTGCGGCGCGGTTCGTCGCGCGGCGTCTCGGCCTCGTCGCCGACCTGCGGTTCGGCGGAAGGGGCGGTGATGGTGGGCGTGCTGGACGGGGCCTGCGGGGGCAGCTGCTTCTTCTTGCGGCTGCCGATCACGAGCCCGCCGAGCGCGCCGATCACGACCACGGCGATGACTACAGCAAGGATGACGATTTCCATAACCCACCCAGTATCCGCCATGGCCCTCCCGGAGGCCCAGATTGTGTCTTCCTCCAAAGAACATATGCCCCTAGAAGGCACTACTCGGATTAAAGTACGATGGATGTCCCCGCATCAACGCGCGTAGAGTCCATCGCGATTACCCCCACCGACGGATCGCGACGTTGCGAGCCGAGCGAGAGGCACGGACCCACCCCCATGAGCAGCACCACCGCCGAACCTGAAGGCGCCCTCGAAACACGCGGCCTCGAGCCCGTCCCGGACGCCGAGCGCACGGGCCGCACCCGTGAGCTTTTCCCCACCTGGGTAGCGGCGAACATCAGCGTTCTGCTGCTCACCATGGGCGCGGGCCTGATCGTCTCCAACGGCCTGAACTTCTGGCAGGTCCTGGTCGTCGCGCTCGTCTCGCCCCTGTTGAGCTACGGCATGGTCGGCCTGATCTCCATCTCCGGCAAGCGCGGCGGCTCGCCGGGCATGACGCTCTCGCGCGCGGTCTTCGGCCAGCGCGGCAACCTCTTCCCGGGCGCGCTGATCTGGGTCGCCCGCTGGGGCTGGGAGACGATCAACGCGGTCACCGGCGCCTACGCGATCATCACGGTCCTCGACATCTGCTTCGGCGTGGAGTCGAGCACCTGGCTGACCGTCGTCACGCTCGTCGCCTTCGTCGCCTGTACGTTCCTGATCAGCGGCCTCGGCCGCAAGATCCTGCACATCTGCAGCACCTGGTCGACGTACGCCTTCGGCGCCTTCAGCGTGCTCGTGCTGATCTACCTCATCGCCGAGGCCGACTGGTCCGCCGTCTTCGACCAGCCCGCGGGCTCCACCGCGATGATGGTCGCGGGCGTCGGCACGATCGCCGCCGGCGGCATCAGCTGGGTCCCCACCGGCCCCGACTTCACCCGCTACCTCCCGCGGAACGCCTCGAACAAGCCGCTGGTCGGCCACGCGGTCGGCGGCGCCGCCATCGTGGTCGTACCGATGGTCCTGATGGGCGCCGTCATGGCGGTCTCCGCGCCGAAGCTCTCCACCGCGCAGGACCCGGTCTCCTTCCTCGGCTCGCTGCTCCCGACGTGGATCGCCGTGCCGTACCTGATCATGGCCCTGGTCGGCATGCTGCTGATCAACTCGATGTCGATGTACTCCGCGGGCTTCACCGCCATGACGCTCGGCATCAAGGTCCCGCGCGCGTGGGCGGTCAGCGTGAACGCCGTCATCAGCCTGATCTTCGGCTACATCCTGATGAACGTGGCGACGAGCTTCATGGGCTCGTTCATCTCCTTCCTCACCCTGCTCGCGGTCGCCTTCTCCGCCTGGATCGGCGTCTTCGGCATCGACATGCTGCGCCGCAAGACGTACGACGGTGAGGCCCTGATGGACACCAAGCGCACCAGCGCCTACTGGTACAAGGCCGGTTTCGCCTGGCAGGCCATGACCGCCTGGGCCATCGCCCTGCTGGTGGGCCTGCTCTTCACCAAGGTCGACTGGTTCAGCGGCCCGCTCGCCACCTCCTGGATCGGCCGCCACGGCCTGGGCTGGCTGGTCACGATCCTCGTCGCCGCGGCGCTGTACGCGGTGTTGCCGAAGACCCCGCTCGTCGAGCAGGACGCGACCGGCAAGGGCGAGCCCGAACTGGTCTCTGCCTGACCGAGGGCCCACGGAGGCGGTGATACCCGCCAACTTCCGCCACGCTCTACCCATCTGACATCACGTCAACTAACGTCCCCCTTCGCCGCCCACGCTCGGTGAAGGGGGACGTTCCCATGCCCACCACAGTCGTACGGTTCAACCTCGTCGATCCCGCGGCGACACCCGCCTCGCTGAGCGAGCGGTACAGGACCGCGCTGGAGATGGCCACGTACGCGGACGACCGCGGCATCTCCACCGTCCAGACCGAGGAGCACCACGGCGCCGAGAACAACTGGCTGCCCTCCCCGCTGGCCTTCGCCGGCGCGGTCTTCGGCGCGACGCGGCGCATCGCGGTGACGGTGTCGGCGATCATCGGCCCGCTGCACGATCCGCTGCGGCTCGCCGAGGACATCGCCGTACTCGATCTGCTGAGCGGCGGCCGTCTGGTCACCGTGGCGGGGATCGGCTACCGGCCCGAGGAGTACGAGCGGGCTGGCGTCGACTTCACGCGGCGCGGCAAGCTCCAGGACGAGCTGCTCGAGACCCTGCTGAAGGCCTGGACCGGCGAGCCCTTCGCCTTCCGCGGCCGCACGGTGCGCGTCACCCCGCGCCCCTTCACCCAGCCGCACCCGATGCTGCTGGTCGGCGGCTCGTCAAAGGCGGCGGCCCGGCGCGCGGCCCGGCTCGGCCTGCCGTTCTTCCCCAGCGCGCACCTGCCCGACCTGGAGGCGTACTACCGCGAGCAGCTCGCGGAGCACGGCACCGAGGGCTGGACGATGATGCCCGCCGCCGAGACGCCGCTGCTGCACATCGCCGACGACCCCGACCGCACCTGGGCCGAGCACGGCGAGCACTTCCTGCACGAGGCCCGCACCTACGCGTCCTGGCAGTCCCGGCAGATCCGCTCGGCGGTGAAGTCGGCGGCCACCACGGTCGCCGAGCTGCGCGCGGAGGGCGTCTACCGCGTCCTGACGCCGGAGGAGTGTGTGACGTACGCGAAGGGCGACACCGGCAGCCTGATCCTGCATCCGCTCGCCGGCGGGATGCCCGTGGACGAGGGCTGGCGCAGCCTGCACCACTTCTGCGAAAACGTACTGCCCCGGCTGAAGGACAAGTGAGCACGAGTCCTTCGGCCGGGGCAGCTTCCTCAAGAGGAGGGGGCAGCGGGGATTAGCCCATCTCCTCCAGGGCCTTGCCCTTCGTCTCCTTGACGAACTTCATGACGAAGGGGATCGAGAGGGCGGCGAAGGCGCCGTAGATGATGTACGAGCCGGTCAGCGACCACTCGGACATGCTCGGGAAGGTCTTGGTGATCGCGAAGTTGGCGAGCCACTGGGCGGAGGCGGCCACACCGAGCGCGGCGGCGCGGAGCCGGTTGGGGAAGATCTCGCCGAGCAGCACCCAGACGACCACACCCCAGGACAGGGCGAAGAAGAGCACGAAGACGTTGGCGGCGATGATCGCGGTCAGGCCCTGCGCGTTGGGCAGCGAGACGTCGTCACCGGAGCCGGTCCGGTACGAGAAAGCCCAGGCCATGGTGAACAGCGCGGCGGCCATGCCCGCCGAGCCGATGATCGCCAGCGGCTTGCGGCCGATGCGGTCGACGAAGATCATCGCGATGACCGTGCCGACGATGTTCACGATCGAGGTCTCGAACGAGTACAGGAACGAGCTGGAGGGGTCCTTGCCGATCGACTGCCACAGCTGGTTCGAGTAGTAGAAGATCACGTTGATGCCGACGAGCTGCTGGAAGACCGAAAGGCCGATGCCGATCCAGACGATCGGCAGGAAGCCGACCTTGCCCAGCAGGTCCTTGAAGGACGGCTTGTGCTCGCGGTGCAGGCCGTGCTCGATCTCCGCGACGCGGGCGTCCAGGTCGATGGCGTGGCCCTCGACCTCGCCGAGCACCTTCTTGGCCTCGGTGTGGCGGCCGGCGGAGACCAGGAAGCGCGGCGACTCCGGGATGATGAAGGACAGCAGCCCGTAGAGCAGGGCGGGGACGACCATGACGCCGAGCATCCACTGCCAGGCCTCGAGGCCCATCAGCTTTCCGCGCTGGTCACCGTCGGCCATGTTCAGGATGCCCCAGTTGACCAGCTGGGAGACGGCGATGCCGATGACGATGGCGGCCTGCTGGAAGGAGGCCAGACGGCCTCGGTAGGCGGGCGGCGCGACCTCGGCGATGTACGCCGGGCCGATCACCGAGGCCATGCCGATGCCGACGCCGCCGATCAGGCGCCACATCGTGAGGTCCCATGCGGCGAACGGCAGGGCCGAGCCGACGGCGCTGGCCGCGAAGAGCACGGCGGCGATCTGCATGCAGCGGATGCGGCCGATGCGGTCGGCGATGCGACCGGCGATCGCGGCACCCACGGCACAGCCCAGCAGCGCGGTGGCGATGATCCAGCCGAGCGTGTCGGCGTCGACGTCAAAGCGGTGCTGGATGGCGACGGTCGCGCCATTGATCACCGAACTGTCGTAGCCGAAGAGGAAGCCACCCATCGCGGCCGCAGCCGTAATGAAGATGACATGGCCGAGATGGTCCGGATGGGCCTCTCTGGCTCCGGACTGTGGCGCCTGCGATGTGCTGGTCACGTGTACTCCTCGGGCCACCGGCTGCACTGCCGGGGGTGGGGGCGAGCTCTTCAAGTGGCGCACAACTTCACGCCGCCCACCACCTGAAGGTAAAAGCAACGTTGCAGAGACTATGCCTTCAAGTTTCGAAGTCAATAGGGGGGCTGCTGTGAATTTTTAGGCACTCTGAGAGTGATTACGTTCAAGTCTTGAAGCGTTGCGGAAGGTGTCTAGCGAAGGCGCTGGCTGATGACCTTGGAGACGCCGTCGCCCTGCATCGAGACGCCGTAGAGCGCGTCCGCGACCTCCATCGTGCGCTTCTGGTGCGTGATCACGATGAGCTGCGAGGCCTCCTGCAGCTCCTGCATGATGCGGATGAGCCGCTGCAGGTTGGTGTCGTCGAGCGCCGCCTCGACCTCGTCCATCACATAGAACGGACTGGGCCGCGCCTTGAAGATCGAAACGAGCAGCGCGACGGCCGTCAGCGACCGCTCACCGCCCGACAGCAGCGAGAGCCGCTTGACCTTCTTGCCGGGCGGCCGGGCCTCGACGTCCACACCCGTGGCGAGCATGTTGTCGGGATCCGTCAGGATGAGCCGTCCCTCGCCGCCGGGGAACAGCCGCGAGAAGACGCCCTCGAACTCGCGGGCCGTGTCCCGGTAAGCCTCGGTGAAGACCTGCTCGACGCGTTCGTCGACCTCCTTCACCACCTGAAGCAGGTCGGTCCGCGTCTTCTTCAGGTCCTCCAGCTGCTCGCTGAGGAACTTGTGGCGTTCCTCCAGCGCCGCGAACTCCTCAAGGGCCAGCGGGTTCACTTTTCCGAGCTGCTGGTACGCCCGTTCGGCTGACTTGAGCCGCTTCTCCTGCTCGGCACGGACGAACGGCACGGGCCTGTTCCGGGGGTGCTCCGGGTCGTCGGGCAGCTCCTCGCCCTCGGCGGCGGGCGAGGGCGGCACGGGCTGGTCCGGGCCGTAGTCGGCCACGAGCCCCGCCGGTTCCACGCCCAGTTCCTCCAGCGCCTTGGCCTCCAGCTGCTCGATCCGCAGCCGCTTCTCGGCGCCCAGCACCTCACCGCGGTGGACCGAGTCCGTCAGCTTGTCCAGCTCCGCCTTCAGATCGCGGCCCTGGGTGCGCGCGGCGGCCAGCTCCCGCTCCCGCACCTCCTTGGCGCGCTCGGCCGCGGCACGTTCGTCGTCGGCGCGTACGAGGGAGACCTCGACGTGGGCGAGCAGCTGCCGCCCACCGGAGGCGACGGCCTCGGCGACGGCCGCCTCGTGGCGCAGCCGCGCCTTGCGCCGCTCGGCACGCGCGCGTGCCTCACGTTCGGCGCGCGCGGCCCGGTCCAGGGAGTCGGCCCGCCCCGCGAGCGCCTTCACCCGCTCCTCGTGCGTACGCGCCTGAAGCCTGGCCTCCATCTCGGTCTGGCGTGCGTTGGCCCCGTCGGCGGCGAGCCGGTCGCGCACAGAGGTGTCGGGCTCCTCCTCCCCTCCCCCGGCGGGGGCCGCCTCCTCCGCGACGGCCAGCCGCTCCGCCAGCTCCTCGGCCTCCTCGACCGCCCGGTCCAGCGCGTCCTGCGCCTTGGCCGCGGCGGCGGCGGACCGCTCGGCCTCGCCCGAGGCGCCCCGCGCCTGCCCCGCGAGCCGCCCCAACTGCTGCGCCACGGACGACTTCTCCCGGTCGGCGGCCCTGCGCCGCTCCCCCAACTCCTCCACCAGTGCGGCACATTCCTTGCGCCGCTCCCCCGCACGGGCCTGCTCCCGCGCCAACTCCTCGCAGCGCACGGCCAGTTCGGCGAGTTCGGCCGCGGCCTCGTCGACGGAGGCCTGCACCTCAAGAAGGCTGGGCGCACCGGCCGACCCGCCCTGCGCGAAGTGCGCCCCGAGCAGATCGCCCTCGGCGGTGACGGCGGTCAGCTCCGGATGGACGTAGACCAGGTCCTCGGCGTCCTCCAGCGTGCCGACGGCGACGATCCCGCGCAGCAGCCGCCGCACGGCGGGCATCAGCTCTTCGGGACCTCGCACCAGGTCCGCGACGCACGGCGGCCCCTCGGTCCGCTTCGGCTGTACGTCGTCCGGGGCGCCGGAGAGCAGCAGTGCGGCGCGCCCCGCGTCCTGCTTGCGCAGCAGCCGGATGGCCTCGGCCGCCGTGCGCGGGCCGCTCACCGCGATCGCGTCGGCCGCGGCGCCGAGCGCGGCGGCGACCTGGACCTCGTAGCCGGGGGCGACGGTGAGCAGTTCGGCGGCGGGGCCGAGGAGTCCGGTGAGCTGGTCCTTGGCGCCGAGCAGCGCGCCGGTGCCGTCCTTGCGGCGCAGCCCGAGGGCGAGGGCGTCGTGCCGGGCGGCGACCGCGGCCCGCTCGCGTTCGGCGGCGGCGGCCTCCTCGCGTGCCGTGGTGAGGGCGGCCTCGGCGTCGGCGAGGTCCCGCTTGGCCGCGTCGTGCCGCTCGCCCAGTTCCGCGTCGTCCGCGTCGAGCCCGTCGACCTCGGCCTTGAGCTGCTCGTACTCCTCCTGTGCGGTGACCGCGCGCTCGGCGGCCTCGTCGCGGGCGAGGGCGAGCCTTTCGATCTCCGCCCGGGCGGACGCGGCACGCGAGCGGGCCGCGTTGACCTGGCCGCCGAGGCGGGCGAGCCCTTCGCGCCGGTCGGCGATGGCCCGCGCCACGTCCTTGAGCCGCCGCTCCTCGACCGCCAGCTGCCGCTCCAGCTCGGCCCGGTGGGCGACCGTGTCGTCCAGCGCGTGCTCGGCGGCCTCCAGGGCTGCCGTCAGCTCCGCCTCCTGCTCCCGGATCCGCGCGGCCTCGCGCTCCATGTCCTCGGGGTCGCGGCCGCGCCGCTCCTCCGGGGGCGCCGCGGTGGCGCTCTTGACCCGGGCGTCGGCCAGCGAGACCGTGCCGCGCACCCGCTCGGCGAGCTGGGAGAGTTCGTACCAGGTCTGCTGGGCGCGCTGGAGGCGCGGGCTGAGCCGCCGCACCTCCTCCTCGAGCTGCGCCTCGCGCTGCTGGGCGGCCTTCAGGGCGGCCTCGGCGCTCTCCTTGCGTTCCTTGAGGGCGGCCTCGTCGGCGATCTCCGCGTTCAGCGCCTCGCGCAGCCGTACGAGATCGTGGGCGAGCAGCCGGAGCCGGGCGTCGCGCAGATCGGCCTGGATGACGGCGGCTCTGCGGGCCACGGCGGCCTGCCGGCCGAGCGGTTTGAGCTGGCGGCGCAGTTCGTCGGTGAGGTCCTGTACGCGTGCGAGGTTGGCCTGCATCGCGTCGAGCTTGCGCAGCGCCTTCTCTTTGCGCTTGCGGTGCTTGAGGACGCCCGCGGCCTCCTCGATGAAGGCGCGGCGCCCCATCGGGTCGGCGTGCAGCACGCCGTCGAGCTGGCCCTGGCCGACGATGACGTGCATCTCGCGGCCGATGCCGGAGTCGGAGAGCAGTTCCTGGATGTCGAGGAGGCGGCAGGTGTCGCCGTTGATCTGGTACTCGCTGCCGCCGTTGCGGAACATGATCCGCGTGATGGTGACCTCGGCGTACTCGATGGGGAGCGCGCCGTCGGAGTTGTCGATGGTGAGCGAGACCTCGGCGCGGCCGAGCGGGGGCCGCCCAGTGGTGCCGGCGAAGATGACGTCCTCCATCTTGCCGCCGCGCAGGGACTTGGCGCCCTGCTCCCCCATGACCCAGCTGAGCGCGTCCACGACATTGGACTTGCCGGAGCCGTTCGGGCCGACGACGCAGGTGATGCCGGGTTCGAACTTCAGTGTCGTGGCCGACGCGAAGGACTTGAATCCGCGCAGGGTCAGGGCCTTGAGATGCACGCCGTCGGACTCTACCTTTCACTGGCCGTTTCACCGATGAAGGTGCAGGGCACATCAGACGGTAAAGGAAGCGGCGTACGCGGGAAGCACGGGGGAGTGAGTACGCGACAGCAAGAAAGAAGGGACGCCGAAGCGTCCCTTGCAGATCTGGAGACAGCGGCTGACAGGACAGCCTGACCACGTGCTTAGAACAAGGTGCCTTTAAGGCAAGGCCCTGGGTACGGCATCAAGGATGGTCAGGTGAGCGCAGGCTCCGCCTGGGGTACGTCGATGCTCTCCATGAGCGATTCGTGAGAAGCGGCAGCCGCGAGCGCGTCGTTCTCCTGCTGAATCCGAACGAGTTCGGATTCCAGGTCCTGGACGCGCTGCTGGAGCCGTCGCATCTCGGCGAGGAGTCGCGGGTCGCTGCCGCCGACGTAACCGAGAAGCGCCTTTGCCATGATGGATGGTCCTCCACAATGAGTGACCGACCGAAGCGGTGCGGTGTGGGTCGTGAGGGAATCGCACCCGCGGTGCTTGGCACTCTTTGTTCTGCTGGTCTTGCTGGCCGTTCTCACATGCCAAACAGCTAAGGTGCGCGGGGCTTCCAGAGTCTCACCAAAAAGTTTGACGGTCAACACGATCACACCCCGTATTGGCGGGCGACCCGGGGGCGCGCGGCCTGGGAACGGGCGGCGCTGCTGCTCCTTCGGGGCCCTGGGGGCGTGGAGATCATCCTTATCTGCGGAGCCTGCCACGGCAAGCCGTTCTTGGCAACCACCAGGTCTTTTCTGCCCCGGGCAGTTGCCCGGGACACCGGACGGACCCCTCGCCGTACCCGTCCGGTGACGTCTGCGCGGGTCACGTCAGCGAATGGCGAAGGTCTCGTATATGCCACGCGGTGTGTCCCAGATCTCGGTGACCCCGTCGACGCGCCCGGGTGTGTCGCCCTCGCGGAGCCAGTCGAGCAGCGCCTGGCAGCCGGCCCGGGGCCCTTCGGCGACCACTTGCACGCGGCCGTCCTCCAGATTGAGAGCAAAACCACTCAGGCCGCCGATCTCCAGCGCCTTGGCCCGCGTGAACCAGCGGAAACCCACAGCCTGCACGCGCCCTCGCACCCAGGCGGTGAGTCGTACCTCTTCATTCATGGTTGCACGCTAACCGGCCAATTGCTCTGGGAGCACTTCGCCCCCATACGTCATCGCGTACAGTCGCGACTCGATGAATTCGCCCATACGGGTGAGTGCACGTTGATCATAAAGATTGATCGCAAGATCGTGAAGATCAGAGATCAAAGATCATGGAGAAGGAAAGGCCAGGAGATGGGACGCCATCGACGCTCCGGCGCCGGGCGGGCCGCCGCGACCCCCAAGAACCATCCGGTCCCGGTCTCGCACCGCCGCAAGGCCCGGCCCTCCGCCCCCGTGCGCACGGGCCTGCTCGGCGTCTCCGCCGCCGTCGCGATGGGAGCCGTCGCGGTCGCCTCCGGCGTACTGCCCGGCAGTGACGGTTACCGCCTCGAAAGCGGTGGCGAGCCCGGCAAGGCGCACTCCGCGAGCGCCCCCGTCGAGGTGGACGCCCAAGGCGGCTCGGACGGGGACGCCGGCCGCGCCGAGCCGTCGCCGAGCCGCAGCGCCGAACGCTCCGAGGCCGCCCCGAAGAAGCCCAGCCCCTCCACGGCCGCCCCGAAGCCGTCGAAGAAGCCCTCCCAGAAGCCCTCTCCCTCGGCACCGAAGCCCGAGACGGACGAGAAGTCGACGCCGCCCCCGTCCCGTACGCCCGAGGAGAAGCCGAAGGATCCCCCGGCGAGCCCGCAGACGCCGTCCGGTGAGAGCGCGGCCGAGGCGGCGGTCCTCACGCTGGTCAACGAGGAGCGGGCCAAGGTCGGCTGCCGTCCGGTGACCGCCGACAGCGGGCTCGCCGAGCTGGCGGGCCGCTTCAGCGCGGACATGGCCGAGCGTGACTTCTTCGCCCACACCGACCCGGACGGGGCCACGCCGTGGGACCGCGCCGAGAAAGCCGGCATCACGAACCTGGGCGGCGAGAACATCGCCCGTGGCCAGGCCGACGCCCAGGCGGTGATGGCCGCCTGGATGAGCAGCCCCGGCCACCGCGCCAACATCCTCAACTGCGACTACAAGACCCTGGGCGTCGGCGCGCACTTCGCGCCGGGCGGCCCCTGGTGGACGCAGGACTTCGGCTTCTGACGCACCCCTCCGGCCAGCGCTAACTCCTGGTCAGCGCTGCGGAGGAGTAGGGTGTTCGGCATGGATTCGCCGGACCTGCCGTACGACGTGTTCTCCCGGCAGTGCTCGTCGCGGAGCACGCTGGAGCACGTCACGGGACGCTGGGGCGCGCTCACCCTCGGCGCGCTGCACGACGGCACGTTCCGCTTCAACGAACTGCGCCGCCGCGTCGACGGTGTGAGCGAGAAGATGCTCTCCCAGACCCTGCACGCGCTGGAGCGCGACGGCCTGGTGCGGCGCGACGCCCAGCCGACGAACCCGCCGCGCGTGGACTATGAACTCACCGCGCTGGGACGGCAGATCGCCGAGCGGCTGCTGGCCCTGATCCACTTCGTGGAGGGCCGCCAGGACGAGGTCCTGAAGGCCCAGGAGCGCTACGACGCCACGCGCGGCGGCCGCTGACAGCGCGGGCAGAAATAGCTGGAGCGGTTCATCCACGGGCGGCGGCGGATCGCGGTGCCGCAGCGGCGGCAGGGCCGTCCCTCCCGGCCGTAGGCGTCCAACGACCGCTCGAAATAGCCCGATTCGCCGTTCACGTTGACGTAGAGGCTGTCGAAGCTGGTGCCACCGACGGCCAGAGCCTCGTTCATCACATCCCGCACGTGACCCAGGAGTTCGGCCGTGCGCGGGCGCGTGAAGGTCGCGGTGGGCCGTTCGTAGTGCAGCCGGGCACGCCACAGCGCCTCGTCCGCGTAGATGTTCCCGACGCCACTGATCAGCGACTGGTCGAGCAGGGCCCGCTTGATCGTCGTACGGCGGCGGCGCAGCGCCAGATGGAAGGCGGCGTCGTCGAACGCGTCGTCGAGCGGGTCGCGCGCGATGTGCGCGATCACGTCCGGAAGGCCGTCGGCGGTGTTGTCGTGCAGCGAGAGCCCGCCGAAGGTCCGCTGGTCCACGAAGCGCAGCTCGGTGCTCTGCACATCGTCGAAGCGCACCCGGATCCGCAGGTGCTTCTCGTCCGGGGCGTCGTGCGGCTGCACCAGGAGCTGGCCGCTCATGCCGAGGTGGGCGAGGACCGACTGCCCGGAGTCGGCGAGCGGCAGCCACAGATACTTGCCCCGCCGCTGGGCGAGTCCGATCCGGTGCCCCTTCAGCCGGGCCCCGAAGTCCTCACCGCCCGCGAGGTGGCGGCGCACGGCACGCGGATGCAGCACCCGCACATCGGCGACGACCCGCCCGCTGACCCAGCGCTCAAGGCCACGCCGGACGACTTCGACTTCGGGCAACTCAGGCATGGTCTCCTCCAGCACGATGCCGGCCGCCCCCTTAAGGGGCGACCGGCATCAAAGGATAGGCGGCCGTCAGGCCGAGGGGGTGTCGGCGGTCCCCTCGGACTGCGCGGCAGCGACAGCGGCCTCGGCCGCCTTCAGCCGTTCGTCCGCGGCCGCGCGGATCGCGCGCCACGCGGACTCGGCGGCCTGCTGCTCCGCTTCCTTCTTGCTGCGGCCGGTGCCGGTGCCGTACGAGACGCCTCCGACGCGGGCGGCAGCAGTAAAGGTCTTCTCGTGGTCGGGGCCGCTCTCCGTGACGAGGTACTCGGGAACGCCGAGGCCCTCCGTCGCGGTCAGCTCCTGGAGACTGGTCTTCCAGTCCAGGCCCGCGCCCAGGTTCGAGGACTTTTCGATCAGCGGGTCGAAGAGCCGGTGCACCAGCTCGCCCGCCGCGTCCAGACCCTGGTCCAGATAGACCGCGCCGATCACCGCTTCGAGGGTGTCGGCGAGGATGGATGCCTTGTCCCGGCCACCCGTGCCCTCTTCGCCCCGGCCGAGCCGGATGAAGGAGCCGAGTTCGAGGCCACGGCTGACCTCCGCCAGCGCACGCGAATTGACCACCGCGGCCCGCAACTTGGCCAGCTGGCCTTCGGGCAGGTCGGGGTGGGTGCGGTACAGCGTGTCCGTGACGACGAGGCCGAGCACGGAGTCCCCGAGGAACTCCAGGCGCTCGTTCGTCGGCAGGCCGCCGTTCTCGTACGCGTACGAACGGTGGGTCAGCGCACGCACCAGAAGGGCGGACTCGAGCTTGTACCCGAGCCGCCCTTCCAGAAGCGTGTGGGACGAGGCCGTTGTCTCCGCCAGTTTCTTGGCGTCTTCCGCCTTCTTGGGGCTAGACACGGTGCCTCTCACCAGCCGCTCAGACCTCGAGGACCTGGCGCTTGTTGTAGGTGCCGCAGCTCGGGCACGCGATGTGCTGCTGCTTGGGCTCCTGGCAACGCTCACACGAAACCAGGGTGGGGACCGCAGCCTTCCACTGCGACCGGCGGTGGCGCGTGTTGCTGCGCGACATCTTCCGCTTCGGAACAGCCACGGCTACTTCTCCTGCTTCTCGTCGACGCCCGCATCGCCGGCGCCGCTCATCTCGTCCTTCTCGCCGTCCTGGATGGTCCCGGCGAGTCCCTGCAGTGCCGCCCAACGAATGTCGACGGCGTCATGGTGGTGGTCCGGGTCGTCCGCGAGCCGTGCCCCGCACTGGGAGCACAGGCCCGGACAGTCGTCCTGGCACACCGGCTGCATCGGCAGTGCGAGCACCACCGCATCACGCAGCACAGGCTCGAGGTCGAACAAGCCGTCCTCGAGAAAGAGCCTGTCCTCGTCTTCCTCGGCGTCGTCGGCCGGCTCCGCACTGCTGCGGCCCCGGTCGTCGGCGTCAGGGTACGAGAACATCTCCTGGAAGTCCGCGTCGAGCTCCAGCTCTAGCGGCTCCAGACACCTTACGCACTCCCCCTCGGCGGATGCACGGGCGGTGCCTGTGACAAGCACCCCGTCCATGACCGACTCGAGGCGGATCTCCAGCTGGACCGGGGCGCCCTGCGGCACTCCGATGACCCCGTCGATGCCGAGGGCGCTCGGCGGACCGGGCGCCTCGATCTCACGGGTCAGCCGCTGCAGCGCACCGGGACGCCGGCCCAGCTCGTGTGTGTCGAACACAAGAGGGTTGCGGTGGTCGAGGCGAGCACTCAGGGCTTTTCCTGCTTTCGAATCCTGGAAGTTCATGAGGAGGGCCGCCTCACCGATGCAGCGAATGTGCCGCTCGGGCGGGCAGCCGAAGTCGCGGACGTATGCGCGACCGAAGAGCCAGGATACTTGACCTTTCGCTCTCGGCCCAATCCGGCTCCGGGCCGCTCCTGGGGCGTGCCCTAGCGCCCCTGCTCGTACTGGCGCAGCTGCTCGGCACTGATCATGGTCGTGTCGAAGAGGCTGGCCTCTTCCAGCGCCGCGGGGGCCTCGTACGGGGCCTGCTGGGGCTGCTGGGGCTGTTCGTAGCCCTGCTGGGGGTAGCCGTACTGGTGGTGCTGGTCCTGGTGCTGCTGGCCCTGGTGCTGGTAGCCGTAGGGGTCCTGCTGGCCGTACGGCTGCTGGTAGGCGTACTGGTCGTGCTCGTACTGCTCGTGCTCGTACTGGTCCTGCTGCGGGTACCCGTACGGGTCGGGCGCGTACGAGGGCTGCTGGGCCGGGATCGGTGGGGCCTGGGG
>NZ_WMBF01000805.1:0-1550 GCF_019400875.1 Streptomyces anatolicus
GCCCTCAGGGCCCGAGCAGCCCACCCCCGCCGACTCCACCGGGTCCACCGGGTCCACCGGGTCCACCGAGGCCACCGAGGCCAAGGAACCCGGCCCCGACCAGAACCCGGAGAACGGCGAACGCCCAGGAGGCACCGAGTGAACGACGCCCTCGACGTCGCCCTGCGCCTCGTCATCGTCTTCGCCGTGTTCCTGGTCCTGCCCCTCGTCATCGGCCAGACCGAGCACAAGGTAATGGCCCACATGCAGGGCCGCCTCGGCCCCATGTACGCCGGCGGCTTCCACGGCTGGGCCCAACTCGTCGCCGACGGCGTCAAGTTCGCCCAGAAGGAGGACATCGTCCCGGCCCAGGCCGACCGCCGCGTCTTCCAACTGGCCCCCGCGATCGCCCTCCTGCCCTACCTCCTCGTCCTGGTCGCCATCCCGGTCGGCCCCGGCGAGGGCGCGGTCGGCGAGGTCGTCGACGCCGGCATCTTCTTCGTACTTGCGGTCATGGGCATCGGTGTACTCGGCTCGCTCATGGCGGGCTGGGCCAGCGCCAACAAGTTCTCCCTCCTCGGCGGCCTCCGCACCGCCGCCCAGCTCCTCGCCTACGAACTCCCGATGCTCCTCGCCGCCGCCTCCGTCGCGATGGCGGCCGGCACGGTCTCGCTCCCCGGCATCGTCGACGCGTTCGACTGGTGGTGGCTGCCCTGGCAGATCACCGGCGCCCTCGTCTTCTTCGTCGCGGGCCTCGCCGAACTGCAACGCCCGCCCTTCGACATGCCCGTCGCCGACTCCGAGATCATCTTCGGCGCCTACACCGAGTACACCGGCCTGCGCTTCGCCCTCTTCCTCCTCGCCGAGTACGCCGGGATCGTCGTCCTGTGCGGCCTGACCACCGTCCTCTTCCTGGGCGGCTGGCACGGCCCGTGGGGCGCCGACGGCCTGGGCTGGGTGTGGACCCTGCTCAAGACGGCCGTGCTCGCCTTCGTCGTGATCTGGCTGCGCGTGACCTACCCCCGTCTCCGCGAGGACCAGCTCCAGAAACTCGCCTGGACCACCCTCGTCCCCCTCGCCCTCGCGCAGATCGCGCTCACCGGAATCGTGAAGGTGGCGATCTCCTAACCATGTCTCCCATCCCCGGATCCGGCCTCGCCAAGGGCCTCGCCGTCACCCTCCGCACGATGACGAAGAAGACCGTCACCCAGCAGTACCCCGAGGCCCAGCCCGAACTGCCGCCCCGCAGCCGTGGCGTCATCGGCCTGTTCGAGGAGAACTGCACGGTCTGCATGCTCTGCGCCCGCGAGTGCCCCGACTGGTGCATCTACATCGACTCCCACAAGGAGACGGTCCCGCCCGCCGCCCCCGGCGGCCGCGAGCGCAGCCGCAACGTCCTCGACCGCTTCGCCATCGACTTCTCCCTCTGCATGTACTGCGGCATCTGCATCGAGGTCTGCCCCTTCGACGCCCTCTTCTGGTCGCCGGAGTTCGAGTACGCCGAGACCGACATCCACGAACTCACCCACGAGCGCGACAAACTCCGCGAGTGGATGTGGACGGTCCCGGCC
>NZ_WMBF01000806.1:0-1550 GCF_019400875.1 Streptomyces anatolicus
TCCCCAAGATCACGACCAGCTTCGCAGCCCCGCCGCGTCAGGTCGAGTGCCGCTTCCTCCGTACGTCCTTGGTGACCCTCCACACCGCGTATGCGAAGCGGACACACCGCACCGCGTTCAGGACGTCCTCACCGTGCTCCGCGATGAACTGCGCGATCGTCATTGCCGGTTGCCTCCGATCGGCCCCTGCGGGCCCTGTCGCGACGGCTCTTCCGCCGCTCGGTGACCTGGATACCGGGGGCGGTGCGGTGGCTTGAAGCGAGTGCGGACGGGGTGCGGACGGGGTCCGGACAGGGGTGCGCGGACCTGCGGGAGGAGCCGTTGTCCGGGTGTCCGGGGCCGGACGGCATGGACATGTGCGGACAGCCGCGTGGATGTCGGACCCAGCCCGTACGCTCGGTCGTCGGGTCGTGGCACGGGGAGGGACACATGAACGGGCTGAAGCCGGTCGAGCCGCGAGCGCCCGAGGAGATGCGGGCGTTGGCCACGCGGCTCCGGCAGCTGCTCGGCAGGCACGGCTTCAGCGGCGTACGGGACGTCTCCGGCATCTGCGGCCTGAGCCGCACCACGGTCTCCGACGCCCTGGGCGGCTCGCGGGCGCCGAGCTGGAGCACGGTCTCCACGCTGCTCAAGTGCTGCCGGGTCCAGCCGGATACGTCCTGGCGGCGGGCCCAGGAGGAGGCCAAGGCGGCCGAGCGGGAGTGGCGACGGCGGACGCGTGCCGGGCACGAGACCGCCGGGCGCACCGCCGCCAAGCGCGCCGCCGCAGAACCGCCGTCCGCGCCGGGGGCGTCCGGGCCGGATCCCTCGCCGCACAACGCCCCCGCTTCCGCCGTCCCCGGCACCTTCACCGTGCGTGCCCCGTACGGTGAGTTGCCGCCCCGGGTGCGTGGCCGTGACGGCCTGCTGGCCGACCTGCACCGGGCGTTGACGGCGGACCGCGACCGGATCCAGGTCCTGTACGGACTGGGCGGCTGCGGCAAGACCACCGTCGCTCTCGGCCTCGCCCGGCTCGCCAAGGACGAGGGCCACCAGGTCTTCTGGCTCTCCGCCGCGACGCGGGACAGCCTCGTCACCGGGATGCGTCAGGTCGCCCGTGACCTCGGCGTGCCCGAGCCACGGGTGGAGGAGGCCTGGTCGGGGCGGGCCAGCGCGATGGATCTGGTGTGGCGCGCCCTGGACGGCGCGGAGCGGCCCTGGCTCCTGGTCGTGGACAACGTGGACGAGCCCGGCCGTACGGCGTCCCTGCACGGCTCACCCGGCGACGGCACCGGCTGGATCCGGCCCAGCGGGGCCGGGCTGACCGTCGTCACCACCCGGATCGGCAACCCGGCGGTGTGGGGCGGCGAGGCGACGTGCCGTCCGGTCGACGTGCTCTCCCCCGAGGACGGCGCCGAGGTCCTCGTCGACTTCGCGGGCAACGCCGGTCCGATGGCGGACGCGCGGGCCCTGGCGCGGCGCCTCGGCGGAATGCCCCTCGCCCTCAAGCTCGCCGGGTCCTATCTGGCCCGGACGGGGCGGGGCGCGGGGCTGCTGCGCAGGCGGGGCGC
>NZ_WMBF01000807.1:0-1550 GCF_019400875.1 Streptomyces anatolicus
GCTGTGGGCAGGCGTTCCGCAGGGCGGAACGGGTGGGCACAGCCCTCGGCGCCGGGCGCGGTGAAGAGGGCGGTACGCGAACGGGCCCGCGCCGGGGAACGGCGCGGGCCCGCTGGTCGAGCGACGGAACCTACTGCTGAGGCGGCTGCTGCGGCTGCGGCGCCTGGAAAGGCGCCCCAGGCTGGAACGGGGCCCCGGGCTGCACGGCCTGCGGTTCCTGCCCATCCGGGGCGGGGGCGTGCGCCTGGGCCTGGGCCTGGGCCTGCGGAGCCTGAGGATGCGCCGGCTGCGAAGGCTGCCCCTGCGGCTGCTGCCACCCCTGCTGCGGGTAAGCCTGGGGCGCCTGCGCCTGCTGCGGAGGCACTTGCTGCGGAGGCGCCTGCTGGAAAGGCGCCTGCTGCTGAGGCACCGCCGCCTGAGAACCGTACGACTGCCGGCCCCCAGGCGAAGCCACCCCCTGCCCTGGCAACGGCGGAGCCACCCGCGGCGGCGGATTCCCATCCGAAGTCCACAGCCCCTGCTGCCGCTGAGCCCGCACAAAGTCCTCGGCCACCATCGCCGAGAGATTGAAGTACGCCTCCCGCACCTTCGGCCGCATCATGTCGAGATCGACCTCCGCACCGGCGGCGAGATGCTCGTCGAAGGGGACGACGACAACCCCCCGGCACCGCGTCTCGAAGTGCGAAACGATGTCATCGACCTTGATCATCTTCCCGGTCTCGCGCACTCCGGAGATGACGGTGATGGACCGCGAGACAAGATCGGCGTACCCATGCGCGGACAGCCAGTCCAACGTCGTGGACGCACTGCTCGCACCGTCCACCGACGGCGTGGAAATGATGATCAGCTGATCGGCGAGATCGAGCACGCCCCGCATGGCGCTGTACAGCAGCCCCGTACCGGAGTCCGTCAGGATGATCGGGTACTGCTTGCCGAGTACGTCGATGGCGCGCCGGTAGTCCTCGTCGTTGAACGTCGTCGACACGGCCGGATCGACGTCGTTGGCGATGATCTCGAGCCCGGACGACGCCTGCGAGGTGAAGCGCCGGATGTCCATGTACGAGTTGAGGTACGGGATCGCCTGGACGAGGTCACGAATGGTGGCCCCGGTCTCGCGCCGCACGCGCCGCCCGAGCGTACCGGCGTCGGGGTTGGCGTCGATGGCGAGGATCTTGTCCTGCCGCTCGGTGGCCAGCGTCGAGCCGAGCGCGGTGGTCGTGGTCGTCTTGCCGACGCCGCCCTTGAGGCTGATGACGGCGATGCGGTAGCAGGAGAGGACGGGGGTGCGGATCAGCTCCAACTTCCGCTGCCGCTCGGCCTCTTCCTTCTTCCCGCCGAGCTTGAACCGCGAACCGCCCCCGGCCCGGCTGCTCTTGGCCTTGGGCTTGGTGTTGCGCAACAGGCGGTCGGAGGACAGCTCGACGGCGGCGGTGTAACCGAGCGGAGCCCCCGGGTTGGTGCGCTCACGCTGATCGTGCTGAACGGCCTGCGGCCAGGCGGCACCGGTACGGGGGTCGACGGGGGGCTGCGGCTGGGCCGGAGGCTGGGCC
>NZ_WMBF01000808.1:0-1550 GCF_019400875.1 Streptomyces anatolicus
GTGGTCAGGACCAGGACGTGGGGCGGGGCGTCGGGGGAGGGTGACGCGATGCGGCGCGTGGCCTCCACGCCGTCGATGCCCTCGCCCAGTTGCAGGTCCATCAGGACCACGTCCGGCGTCAGTTTGGCGGCCAGGGCGACCGCCTCCTCGCCCGTGCCCGCCTCGCCGACCACCTCGATGTCCGGCGCGCTGCCGAGCAGGGCGAGCAGACCCGCGCGTACGACGACGTGGTCGTCGCAGACCAGCAGGCGGACGGGGCGCGGTGCGCTCATGACGGGGGCTCCAACGGGTTGGCGGGCGGGGATGGCAGCGCGGGTGAGGCCGAGAGCGGGGTCTCCAGCGGGATCGACACCGAAAGCACCGTGCCCTCGCCCGGCGCCGACTCGATGGTCAGCGTGCCGCCGAGCTGCGCCGCCCGCGCGCGGATCGCGGGCAGACCGTGGCCTCGTACGCCCGTTACGGGCTCGGTGTCGCGGGGCGGGGTGAAGCCGCGCCCGTCGTCGGCGATGTCCAGGACCACCTGGTCGTCCAGGTGGGTCAGGGTCAGCGCCGCCGTGGTGGCACGGGCGTGCTCGCGTACGTTCGCCAGCGCGCCCTGGGCGATGCGCAGAAGCGCCGAACTGGCCCGGTCCGGCAGCGGCACGGGCCCGCCCTCGGCGTGGAAGCGTACGGTCAGGCCCGCGTCCGACTCCCGTTCCGCGAGCGCCCGCAGGGCCTGCGCGAGGCCGCCGCCGTCCGCCAGGTCGGCCGGGGCCAGGTCGTGCACGAACCGGCGGGCCTCGGCGAGGCCGCGCTCGGTGATGGACTCGGCGGTACGGACATGGGTGCGGGCCCGCGCCGGATCCGTGTCCCAGAGCCGCTCGGCCGCCTGGAGCAGCATCTGCTGGCTGGACAGGCCCTGGGCGAGGGTGTCGTGGATCTCCATGGACAGGCGCTGGCGTTCGGCGAGGGTGCCCTCGCGGCGTTCGGTGGCGGCCAGTTCGCGGCGGGTGCGGATGAGGTCGTCGATGAGGGCGCGCTGACGGGCCGTCTGGCGCTGCATGTAGAGGAAGACCGCGCTCGCCACCGCCGCCCACGCGGGCGGCGCGAAGAGCAGGTTGGGGTCGAAGCCGCCCGCGAGCTGCAACTGCGCGGCGACCACGAAGGCGGTCAGGACGGCCACCAGGAACAGGGCTGCGCGGGCCGGCAGCGTACGGAGCCCGGTGTAGAAGAGCGGCACCGCGCACCACGCGAAGCTCGGCGCGAGGACGACGAGGACGCCCCAGGTCGTCACGGTGAGGATCAGCCAGGCGAGTCGGTGCGGCGTGGAACGGGTGCCGAGCGCGGGGCCGAGTACGTACAGCAGTGCGAGGCAGATCGAGAGCGCGATGATCCACGGTGTGCGGGGTTCGCCGGGGTGCCGCAGCAGGAAGCGGGCCAGCGAGGAGCCGAGGAGCAGGAAGAACGCCGTGTGCATGACGGCTGCGAGCCAGCGGGCGTCAGGGTCGGGCACGCTCGGGGCCGGGGCGGGCGCGTGCGGGGGTGCTGGCGCGGGCTGTGCCACTTTGGGG
>NZ_WMBF01000809.1:0-1545 GCF_019400875.1 Streptomyces anatolicus
GTCCAGGGCGTCCGCTCGGTCGCCTTCGTACGCTCCCGGCGCGGCGCCGAGCTGATCTCGGTGATCGCCCAGGAACGCCTCTCCGAGGTCGACCGCGCCCTCGCCCGCCGCGTCGCCGCCTACCGCGGGGGCTACCTCCCCGAGGAGCGCCGCGCCCTGGAGCGCGCCCTGCACTCCGGCGAACTCCTCGGCCTCGCCGCCACCACCGCCCTCGAACTCGGCGTGGACGTCTCGGGTCTTGACGCCGTCATCATCGCGGGCTACCCCGGCACGCGCGCCTCCCTCTGGCAGCAGGCGGGACGCGCGGGGCGCTCCGGGCAGGGGGCCCTGGCCGTGCTGGTCGCCCGGGACGACCCGCTGGACACGTACCTCGTCCACCACCCCGAAGCGCTCTTCCGGCAGCCCGTGGAATCCACCGTCCTCGACCCCGACAACCCGTACGTCCTCGCCCCCCATCTCTGCGCCGCCGCCTCAGAACTCCCCCTCGTCGACGAGGACTTCGCCCTCTTCGGTCCCGCCGCCGCGGAGCTGCTTCCGCAGTTGGAAGCCGCGAAGCTGCTGCGCCGCCGGGCCAAGGCCTGGCACTGGACCCGCCGGGAGCGGGCCGCCGACCTCACCGACATCCGCGGCGAGGGCGGCAAGCCCGTCCAGATCGTCGAGGAGGGCACGGGACGCCTGCTCGGCACCGTCGACGCGTCCGCCGCGCACGCCACCGTGCACGAGGGTGCCGTCCACCTCCACCAAGGCCTCACGTATCTCGTGCGCCATCTCGACCTGGAGGACTCCGTCGCCCTGGTCGAGGAGGCCGTGCCGCCGTACTCCACGACCGCGCGCGACACCACCTCCATCTCCATCCTGGAGACGGACGTCGAGGTCCCCTGGGGCGAGGGCCGCCTGTGCTACGGCTCCGTCGAGGTGACCAACCAGGTCGTCTCCTTCCTGCGCAGGAGGCTCATCACGGGCGAGGTCCTCGGCGAGACCAAGCTGGAACTCCCTCCTCGTACGCTGCGCACGCGCGCCGTCTGGTGGACGGTCACCGAGGACCAGCTGGACGCCGCCCGCGTCCATCCCGAGATCCTGGGCGGCGCCCTGCACGCCGCCGAGCACGCCTCCATCGGCATGCTGCCGCTGTTCGCCACGTGCGACCGCTGGGACATCGGCGGCGTCTCCGTGCCGCTGCATCCGGACACGCTCCTTCCCACGGTGTTCGTGTACGACGGTCATCCCGGCGGGGCCGGGTTCGCCGAGCGGGCCTTCCACACGGCGCGGGAGTGGCTCACGGCCACCCGGCAGGCGATCGCCTCGTGCGAGTGCGAGGCGGGGTGCCCTTCGTGCATCCAGTCCCCCAAGTGCGGCAACGGCAACGAGCCGTTGCACAAGCGGGGGGCTGTGCGGTTGCTTTCCGTGCTGTTGCGGGATGCGGAGGGGGAGGCCTCCTGAGCCTCGGCCGGTGCGGCCGGGGGCGTGGGCCTGCCCCGGATGTGCGCGCGGCGCGGGGTGCTATCGCCTCTTCCCCGCCGTCGTGGGGCCCCTAGACCGCCGCTC
>NZ_WMBF01000098.1:0-17865 GCF_019400875.1 Streptomyces anatolicus
GGCCCCGCCCAACTCGACGTCGCCGACGACCTGCTGACCCTGCTGCGGGACACCACCACCGAACCGCGCCCCGACACCCAGCTGGAAGCCCTGACCCTGGCCGTCGCCGCCGATCTGCCCGTACTGCTGTGGGGCGAGCCGGGCATCGGCAAGACCGCCGCCCTGACGCAGCTCGCCGCGACCCTCGATCTGCCGCTGACCACGGTGATCGCCAGCGTCCACGAGCCGTCCGACTTCTCCGGGCTGCCCGTCGTCGGCGACGACCCCGCGGAGCACGGCGTCCCGATGGCCCCGCCGGACTGGGCCGTGCGCCTGGTGCGGGCCGGCCGCGGGCTGCTCTTCCTCGACGAGCTGTCCACCGCGCCCCCGGCCGTGCAGGCCGCCCTGCTCCGCCTCGTCCTCGAACGCCGGATCGGCGCCCTGCGCCTGCCGCCCGGCGTGCGGATCGTGGCCGCCGCCAACCCCCGGTCCTCGGCGGCCGACGGCTGGGAGCTGAGCCCGCCCCTCGCCAACCGGTTCGTCCATCTCCAGTGGACCCACGACCACGAGGTCGTCGTACGCGGACTCGGCGGCACCTGGCCCCGGGCGACCCTTCCCCGACTCGCCCCGGAAAAGCTGCCGGAGGCCGTGGCCTTCGCCCGGCGCGCGGTCTGCGGACTCCTCTCCGCCCGGCCCCGGCTCGTCCACCAGCTCCCCGGCAACGAGACGCGCCGGGGCGGCGCCTGGCCCTCCCCCCGCAGCTGGGAGACGGCGCTGCGCCTGATCGCCTTCGCGACCGCCGCCGGCTCGTCCCGCGAGGTGCTCTCCCTGCTCGTCAGGGGCGCCGTGGGGGACGGCCCGGGGTTCGAACTCCTGGCGAGCCTGGACCGGATGGACCTCCCGGACCCCGAGACGCTCCTCGCCGACCCGGCCAACGCCGCGCTGCCCGAACGGGGGGACCTGCGCCAGGCCGTGCTCGACGGCGTGGTGGACGCGGTGCACCGCAAGCCGGACAAGTCCCGCTGGGAGGCGGCATGGGCCCTTCTTGTGCGGGCGGTGGAGACCGGCGCCCCGGACCTGGTGGTCGTCCCCGCGACGACGCTCGCCTCGCTGCGCCGCGCGGACTGGGATGTCCCGGAGTCGATCGAACGCCTCACGGGAACGGTCTCCCTGTCCCGGCGGGCCGACCGCGCCGCGGCCCGGGCCGCCGCGGCCACCCAGGCACGCCGATGACCACGGACGCGCCGGGCGCGCCGGCCCTCGACAGGCTCGACCTCGACAAGCTGTACGCCGCCCGGTTGCACGCCGCCCGCGCCCGGCCCTATCTGGCCACGGCCCTGTTCGCCCTGCACACCGTCGCGTCGCGGCGGGTACCGACGATGGCCGTCGACCGGCACTGGCGGTGCTACGTCTCACCGGCGTTCGTGGACCGGACGCCGGTGGAGGAACTGGCCGGGGTGTGGGTGCACGAGGTGTCCCATCTGCTGCGCGACCACCACGGGCGCGCCGACCGGGTCGCCCGGGAACGCGGGCTGAGCGGCCCGGGGGAACGGCTGCGGATGAACATCGCCGCCGATCTGGAGATCAACGACGACGTGTTCGGCGACGGTCTCGTCCGGCCCGAAGGGGCCGTCGTACCCCAGTCGTTGGGGCTGCCGCCGGGCGCGCTCATGGAGGAGTACCTGCGCCGGTTCCGGCTCGGCCCGCGCACACAGCACCTGGCCTGGCTCGACTGCGGCAGCGGCGCCGACGGGCTGGCGCGGGAGTGGGAGCTGGGGCCCGAAGGCGCGCACGGGCTCAGCGCTCAGGAGCGGGACGCGGTCCGGTTCCGGGTGGCGCGGGGCATCACCGGGCGGCCCGGCAGCGCCCCGGAGGGCTGGCAGCGGTGGGCCGAGGAGGTGTTCCATCCGCCGCAGCCGTGGCGAGAGTTGCTGGGCGCGGCCGTACGCTCGGCGGCCTCCGGTCCCGGCGCGGGTGAGGACTACACGTACGGCAGACCGGCGCGGCGCTCGGCCGGGGTGCCCGGCGTCGTACTGCCGAGTCTGCGGCGCAGACCGCCCCGGGTCTGCGTGGTCATCGACACCTCCGGCTCGGTCAGCGACGCCGAACTGGGCAGCGCGCTCCTCGAAGTCGCGGCGGTCTCCCGTGCCGTGGGCGGCCGCCGGGACCTGGTCTCCGTGCTGCCGTGCGACGCGGCCGCCCAGCTGGTGCACCCGCTGTGCCGGGGCGAGGGGATCCCGCTGATGGGCGGCGGGGGCACGGATCTGCGGACGGGCTTCGCCAGGGCGCTGCGGTCGAACCCGCGCCCGGACGTGATCGTGGTCCTGACCGACGGCCAGACGCCGTGGCCGGCCGTACGGCCGCCGTGCCGGACCGTCGTGGGCCTCTTCCCCCGGGAGAGTTCCGACGGGTCGTGGGACGAGGACGACCCCGATTACGTGCCGGACCTGCCGCCCGACTGGGCACGCGTGGTCGAGATCGGCTGACGTGCGGGCCGGCCCACGCGGGCCGGCCCGGACGACGTACGCGGATCCGTCCGGGCGGGCCCGGCGGACGTACGCGGATCAGACCAGGTCGAACCGGTCGAGGTTCATGACCTTGTCCCACGCCGCGATGAAGTCCTTCACGAACTTCTCCTTGGCGTCATCGCTCGCGTAGACCTCGGCGAGCGCCCGCAGCTCGGAGTTCGAGCCGAAGACGAGGTCGGCGCGGGTGCCGGTCCACCTGACCTCACCGGTGACGGCGTCGCGGCCCTCGAACATGTCCTGCGCCTCGGACGTCGACTTCCACTCCGTGCCCAGGTCGAGGAGGTTGACGAAGAAGTCGTTGGTCAGCGTCCCGGGGCTGGTGGTGAGGACGCCGTGCCGCGTCTCCTGGTAGTTCGCGCCGAGGACGCGCAGGCCACCGACGAGGACCGTCAGCTCGGGCGCGCTCAGGGTCAGCAGGTTGGCCTTGTCGAGCAGCAGGTACTCGGCGGGCAAGCGGTTGCCCTTGCCGAGGTAGTTGCGGAACCCGTCGGCGGTCGGCTCGAGCGCGGCGAACGACTCGACGTCCGTCTGCTCCTGCGTCGCGTCCACCCGGCCCGGCGTGAAGGGCACCTCGACGTCGAACCCGGCGTCCTTGGCGGCCTGTTCGACACCGGCGGCACCGGCGAGCACGATCAGGTCGGCGAGCGAGACCCGCTTGCCGCCGCTCTGCGCGGAGTCGAAGGCCTCCTTGATGCCCTCAAGGGTGCGCAGGACCGTGGCGAGGCGGTCGGGCTGGTTGACCTCCCAGCCGCTCTGCGGCTCCAGACGGATGCGGGCGCCGTTGGCGCCGCCGCGCTTGTCGCTGCCCCGGAAGGAGGAGGCCGCGGCCCACGCGGTGGAGACCAGCTGCGACACGGAGAGGCCGGAGGCAAGTATCTGCCCCTTGAGGGCGGCGATGTCCGCGGCGTCGATGACCTCGTGCGCCGCCTCGGGCAGGGGGTCCTGCCACACCAGCGTCTCCGCCGGGACCTCCGGGCCGAGGTAGCGCGCGACCGGGCCCATGTCGCGGTGGGTCAGCTTGAACCAGGCGCGTGCGAACGCGTCCGCGAACTCGGCGGGGTTCGCGAGGAAGCGGCGCGAGATCTGCTCGTACGCCGGGTCGAACCGCAGCGAGAGGTCCGTCGTCAGCATCGTCGGCGCGTGGGTCCTCGAACCGTCGTGGGCGTCGGGGACGGTCCCGGCACCTGCGCCGTCCTTCGGCCGCCACTGGTGCGCGCCCGCGGGGCTCTTGAACAGCTCCCACTCATAGCCGAAGAGGATCTCGAAGAAGCTGTTGTCCCACGTGATCGGCGTGTTCGTCCAGATGCCCTCAAGGCCGCTGGTGATCGTGTCGGCGCCCTTGCCGGTGCCGTAGGAACTCCTCCAGCCGAGGCCCTGCTGCTCCATCGGGGCGGCCTCGGGGTCGTCGCCGACGTGGTCGGCCGGGCCCGCGCCGTGCGTCTTGCCGAAGGTGTGGCCGCCGGCGATCAGGGCGACGGTCTCCTCGTCGTTCATCGCCATCCGACGGAACGTCTCGCGGATGTCGCGGGCCGCGGCGAGCGGGTCCGGATTGCCGTTCGGGCCCTCGGGGTTGACGTAGATGAGGCCCATCTGGACGGCGCCGAGGGGGTTCTCGAGCTCGCGGTCGCCGGTGTAGCGCTCGTCGCCGAGCCAGGTGGTCTCGGGGCCCCAGTAGACGTCCTCGTCGGGCTCCCAGACGTCCGCGCGGCCACCGGCGAACCCGAAGGTCTCGAAGCCCATCGACTCCAGGGCCACGTTGCCGGTGAGGATCATGAGGTCGGCCCACGAGATGCTCTGGCCGTACTTCTTCTTGACCGGCCACAGCAGGCGGCGGGCCTTGTCCAGGCTCGCGTTGTCCGGCCAGCTGTTGAGCGGCGCGAAGCGCTGCTGGCCCGCACCCGCGCCGCCGCGGCCGTCACTGATCCGGTAGGTGCCCGCGCTGTGCCAGGCCATCCGGATCATGAACGGGCCGTAGTGGCCGAAGTCGGCGGGCCACCAGGGCTGCGAGGTCGTCAGGACCTCCGCGATGTCCCGCTTCACGGCCGGCAGATCGAGGGCCTTGAACGCCTCGGCGTAGTCGAACTCCTCGCCGAGCGGGTTGGCCACGGCGGGGTTCTTCGCGAGGATCTTCAGGTTCAGCCGCTCCGGCCACCACTGGCGGTTTCCGCCGCCCTGGGTCGGGTGCGGGGCACGCCCGTGCGCGACCGGACAGCCGGTCACCTCCTCCGGCTTGGGGTCGGTGACGATCGCGTCATGGTTCTCAGTCATGGGAATCCTTCCGGACGGGGCGGATCACGATGCTCGGAACTGCGGACGGCTGCACCGTCGGACACAGGCCCCCAGGGCGGACCCGGCTGCTGAAGTCACGTGTCTTTCCCCGTTGTTGCCCTATGCCTTGGCTATCGGCCGGATCCGATCCTACGATGGACTTAGTCCAAGTCAATACGACGAACAGGCCGATACGGATTCATTCGCCGGACGCCGCACTCGACGGGCGGACGACGCACACTGACGACACACACCGACGAGGCACATGAAGGCTGGTGGCCATGAGTGACTTGGTGGAACGGCTGCGCGGACGCGGCTGGCGGATGACCGCTCAGCGCCGGGTGGTCGCCGAGGTGCTCACCGGCGACCATGTCCACCTCACCGCCGACGAGGTGCTCGCGCGCGCCACGGCCCGGCTGCCGGAGATCTCCCGCGCCACGGTCTACAACACCCTCGGCGAGCTGGTCTCGCTCGGCGAGGTGGTCGAGGTGACGGCCCACGGCCGCGCCAAGCGCTACGACCCGAACGCCCACCGCCCCCACCAGCACCTGGTCTGCTCGGAGTGCGGCACGATCCGGGACGTCCACCCCGGCGGCGACCCGCTGACCGACCTGCCGGACTCGGAGCGGTTCGGCTACACCGTCTCCGAGGTCGAGGTGACGTACCGGGGGCACTGCCCCGACTGCGCGGGCTTGTAAGGCCGACGGGTCCCTCTGCGCTTTCCCGGCATGGCCGAACCTTCCCTTCATTGCGCCGGAGACGACGGGGCGCCACGATGGAATACCCCCGTTGTCCTGCCAACAGGACAACGCGGCGATTTCTTCGTTACTCGCCGCATCAATTCCGCGCGCTCCACGGAAGCGACGCCGCAGAGTCGCCGTTCTCGGAGTCACCGTTCTCGTCACACCCCGAAAGGTGAGTGCTGCATGTTCGTGCCCAGCCAATACCGGGAACCGGACGTCTCGTGGATGCTGGACCTGATGCGTGAGAACCCGCTGGCACTGGCGGCCAGCAATGGGCCGCCCACCGAGGGGCCGTTCGCCACTCACCTTCCGGTCATCACCGACCCACAGTGGACGGGACAACCCGTTTCGGACTTGGCGGGCATGCTTCTGCTGGGGCACCTGAACCGGGCCAATCCGCACTGGAAGGCGCTGGACACGGGGACGGTGGTTCTGCTGACGTTCACCGGTCCGCACGCCTATGTTTCGCCCACCGTCTACGACATCACACCCGCCGCCCCAACCTGGGACTTCACCTCGGTGCACGTCCACGGCGTGGTGGAGCGGATCGAATCGACGGAGGAGACGCTGGATGTCGTCCAGGCCACGGTGCAGGCCTTCGAGAAAGAATTGGGCGACAACTGGGACATGACCCGATCCATCGACTATTTCCGTAAGATAGTGCCGGCCGTCGGCGCCTTCCGGGTCCGGGTGAGCAAGGCCGAGGGAATGTTCAAACTCAGCCAGGAACAGAGCCCCGAGATCCGCGACCGGGTCGTGCGGTCGTTCGCCGAGCGCGGCTGCACCCGGCACGCGCAGACCGCGGAGCTCATGAACCGCCTGCCGTGACGGCCCCTCGCGTGCCGCGGGGTCCGCATACGCCGAAGCGTGTGCGGACCCCGGCGGCCGGGCCGGTCACTCGACGGGGAGCGACCGACCCGTCTCCCTCAGCACCTGGTCGGCCGCGGCGTCGAGCGTGGCCGTCACCCAGTCCCCCAGCTCGGTGCCGGCTTCGACCGCCGCCTTGTGCCACCACTGGAGCCGGTTGTCGGGGACCGCGAGCCGGCGCGTCGTCGCCACCGCGTCCTGCTCCTGCGTCGTGCCGTCGCGCTCGGCCTTGAGGGCCTGACGCAGCTGCTTGGTGCTCCACTTCATCCGCTCGGCACGGTCGAGCCAGGCGTCCTGTTCCTCGACGTGCAAGGACGCCAGCTCGGCATGGTGCTGGAAGCTGAGCGCGTGCCGCCGGCGCTCCACCTCGAACCGTCGGGAGACCCAGGCGTAATTGCGCAGCGTCTGGTATTGGAGACCGGCCGCCCTGATGCCCAGTTCATAGCGGTCGGCATAGTGGTCCTTGCCGTAGACGAGCCAGTCACCGAGCCACCATGACGAGGAGTTGAGAAGCCCGGAGAGCTGACGTCCGGCGCGTTCCCATTCCTCGAAGGCCAGTCCTATGGGTATGTGTAATCCCACGTTTGTCGTGAGTACCTGTTCGCGCCGCGCCTGCGCCCCGCCGGCTCTTCGGGGCCTTTCCCCGGGCCCTGCGGTTCTGCCGAACATGGTCGGCTTGGAATCCTGGCAGTTCTCGACCTGCTGTGTCATCACGCCTCCGTCTCAAGGTGCGTATCGACCGAGCGGTTTCGCGGTGGCTCCCCATCGAATACGGAAAGCGTTCCACCCCGTTTTCTGAACGCATGCCAAATGCGGTGGCCACTACTCGCAGATGAGTACTGCCGACCCGAATGAACCGGACATTGCGCGGTCCCCGTTCCGGCCGGGAGGGCCAGCTACCGCTCTCCGAGTAGATCCTGACATCGATGCCAATTCAAGGATCTTGGCGTCCTTGAACACTACTTTGCGGAGTTCTAGCGCTTCTCTTACGCGGTGATCCAGTCCGCCGATTGGCGTGAATTGAGCAGGCGTACAAGGCCTGTGACGACTTACAGTGTCCGCCGCGCCACGGCCCGCCCTCCGCGTCACCGCCGCGGCCCGTCACGCCCGCCGCCGAACGCCCCCCACCGAACGCCCGGGAGTACGCGCCAGGAGAGGCGCCACAACAAGTCAGCCAAACTCCAGCCTCTGGCACCACACTAGAGCGCGCCCTACACTCTCTCCCCACAACGCTCAGTAGCCTCGGGGGAGTTATTGCGGCATGCGGACGACCCAAGCAGGCACCTCGTCGGCTTCCGGAGACGTGGCCTACGCCCGCACTCCGGCCCTTCCTCTGGATCTCTTCAGCGGCACGATCTTCAAGAGCCTGCGCCGGACCGACCAACGCAAGTGGGCGCACGCCTATCTGAAGGGGCTGCTCGTCACGCCGGGCAAGAAGTCCGTGCGCCGGCTCGCCACCGCGATCTCCCGCGACCCGTCCGTCGCCCAGTCACTGCGCCAGTTCGTCAGCCTCAGCCCGTGGGACTTCGACGAGGTCATGGAGGAGCTCACCCACTGGGTGGCCGGCCGCCGCCCCGGGCCCGTCTGGTCCATCGGCCGGGCCGTCCTGCCCAAGCGGGGCGACCGGTCGGTGGGCGTCCACCGCTACTTCGACCGGTCCTCGGGCCGCACCCTCAACTGCCAGCTGGGGCTGGGCTCCTTCTGGTGCGTGGGCGACGCCCAGTTTCCCGTCGACTGGTGTCTGCACCTGTCGACGACCTGGACGCAGGACCCCGCGCGGCGCAGGGAGGCGCGGATACCGGACGGCGAGCAGTACCGGCCGATGTGGGCGGACGCCCTGCGACTCGTCGACCGGCTCGCGGCCCGCTCGGACTCCCCCTCCTCCGTCGTCCTCGTCGACATGAGCGACGAGCCCGACGTCGGGTATCTGCTGCGCGGACTCGCCAGACGACACCGCGACTTCGTCGTGGCGGTGCCGCCGTACCTCGCGGTGCTGGCCGCGGGCGAGGGCGCCTCGGCACCGGTGAGCGCGAAGTCCCTGCTCTCCGGGCAGAGCCCGGATTCGGCCGTCGTCCTGTCGCTCGGCAAGGAGAGGCGCCCCGCGCGTTTCCAGACCTCGCTCGTCCGTCTGACCGGCGGCCCCCCAGGGCGCGCCCCCGGCCCTCTCTACCGGCTCTACACCGAGGCGGACCCCACCGGCGCCCCGGGCCCGCTGTGGCTCACCAGCCTCGCCCACCACACGCTCGCCGAGGTCTCCTCGATCACCGCGCTGCACGCCGGGACGGCGGAGGCGATCGGCTCCATGCGGCGGGACTTCGGACTGCTCGACTTCGAGGGGCGTTCCTTCCCCGGCTGGTACCACCACATGGCCCTCGTCTCGGCGGCGTACACCTACCAACGCCTGCACGGCTCCGCCGCGGCGCCGCCTCCCGACACGGCTCAACGAGTGCCGTAGCGGGCGGCGTGCGGTCGAGCCGCCCTCGCCATCCTCGCACCAGCTGGCGCCATACGTACCGCCAATCCGCGCCACTTTGGCGCGCGATGGGCGACATCGAGACACCGGGGATCCGGCACGCGCCGACCGCGACACGCCGGACGAGCCGACTTTGGCTCCTTCTCGTCGCCTGACCCACCGTCAACTTCCTTTTCGCACAGCACGCACCGGCGGCGAATGCCATCCTTGACGCCCAACCGGCGGGTTGCCCCGTCGCTTACGTGACCGATTCCGCTCACTGCCCGAGCACGTTCCACACCCCGGGATCCCGCCCGCGCCGTGATGGCGCTAGTGTGGCACCACGTGGTGCCAGTGCCGGACGCGCGGTGCTGGCCGTACGGGCTCGAGCCCCGGTGGACCGGGGCCGTAACCGAGCCTCCGCAGACTCCCGAAGGCGGCCCCGCCATGCCGACGTTCGAGACACCCTCACCTGTGCGGGTGGTGCTCAGCCTCGTGTGCGGCCAGGTACGGATCGTCGCGAGCGACCGCGCCGACACGACCGTCGAGGCGTATCCGCGCGACAGCGACGATGAGGACGACGTGCGGACCGCCGAGCGGCTGCACATCGACTTCGCCGACGGCCGGCTGACCGTGACCGCCCCGGAACCGGGGTGCGGCGGTGGCGCCGTCATCGTGGTGATCACCGTGCCCACCGGATCGAGCCTGCACGGACGGGGGATGTGCGCGGACTTCCTCGGAGCGGGAGAGCTGGGCGAGTGCCGGCTCAGCACGGGCCTCGGGCACATCAGGCTCCACCACACCGGCAGCCTGCGCCTGGGCGCCGCCCTCGGGGACATCACGGTCGACCGGGCGGTCGGCACGGTCGAGGCCACGGCGGACCGTGGCGACGTCCGTCTGGGGCTGATCGAGGGCAGCACCACGGTCAGCGCGAAGGGCGAGAGCGACGCGACGGTGGAGGAGGTGCGCGGTGCCGCCCGGCTGTACGCGGAGCGAGGGACCGTCTGGATCGGCCGGGCGCACACCGACGTGGAGGCCCGGACGAGCCACGGTGACATCGGCGTCGGGGAGGTGCGGCGAGGTTCCGTGAGCGTCACCACCACGTTCGGCAGCATCCGCGTCGGTGTGGCCGAGACCAGCGGTGCCCGTCTGGCCCTCGACTCCGCCGCGGGCACCGTCTCCACGGCCCTCTCGCTCCTGGTGGCGCACGAGCAGGCCGACGACGTCGTGTGCGTCGAGGCCCGGACCGTGATCGGCGACGTCGTGGTGGAGCGTTCCCGCGCGGAGTGAAACCGGCTTCAGGAACGCGATGGACCGTGCCTCACCGGCGTGGGCCGTGCCTCAAGAGGCCGCCTCGGTGCGGTGCTTGGCGTGGCGCAGTACATCACTCAGGTCCGCAAGGAGCGCGGCCTCCTGGGGCACGAGGTAGAAATGCCCGCCGGGCAGCACCCGGAGCCGGAAGGCGTCGTGCGTCATGTCGGCCCAGCCGCGCATCTGCTCCGGGGTCACCTCGGAATCGGCGTCGCCGGTGTAGCCGTACACCGGGCAGTCGAGCGGAGGCCGGTGGCCGCCGCGGTACGCGTCCACGAGCCGGTAGTCGGCGCGGACGGCGGGGAGCACCAACTCCCGCAGATCGGGGTCGGCGAAGACCGGGGCGCGGCTCTGGTCGAAGCGCAGGATGTCCGCGATGATCTTCTCGTCGGAGCCGAAGTGCCGCCGGATGCCGCCCATCGCGTGGGGCGGGCGTCTGCCGGACACGCACAGGGCGGCCGGCGGACGCCCCCGCTCGTGAAGCCGCAGCGCCACCTCATGCGCCACCGAGGCCCCCATGCTGTGGCCGAACAGCACCAACCGGCACCGCGCCAGCTCGCTGAGCGCATCGGCGATGTCGTCCGCGAGGGCCTCGATCCCCGACGGGAACGGCTCGCCGTGCCGGTCCTCCCGGCCCGGGTACCTGATGGCGAGCACACCGGCGTCCGCGGGCAGGCCCACGGGCCAGGTGCGGTACGCGCTGGCCCAGCCGCCGGCGTGGGGGAAGCAGACGAGTTTCGTGCCGTACGCGTCGTCGTCACGGAAGCGGCGTATCCACTGCTCTTCCACCGGACTCCTCATCGCAGCGCGGGCTCGGCGGCCCGCTCCGCGCACCGGGAGATGATCGAGTCGGCGATCTCACCGCTCCGTACGGCGATGTTCGACAGCAGCGACGAGGTCAGGCCGTGGGTGTGTTCGGTGCCGCCCTGAAGGTAGATGCCGCACCGCAGCTCCGGATCGGTGACGATGCGGTAGTCACGCTCCACGCGGTACCGGCCCGCCTCGTCCCGCAGGCAGTGCCGGTCGAGTTCGCCGAGCAGGCCCGTGGGCTCCATCGTCTGGTAGCCGGTGGCACAGATGAGAGCGTCGAAGTCCAGTTCGCGTACTTCGGCGTCGGGGCCCACCTGCAGGGAGACGCGGGTCTCGGCGCCGACGCGCTTCACGCCGGTGACCCGCGACAGGTTGAGGAAGTGGAGGCGTTCGACGTTCCGTACCTCGTCGTCGTACGCCCTGCGGTACAGCGCCCTGATCACCTCGTCGTCGACGACGGAGTAGTTCGTGTTGCGGTGGTACCGCCAGAACGCCTCGCGTGTCTGGTCGGTGCCGAAGTAGTAGTCGTCGACGGCCCCCGGGTCGAAGATCTGGTTGGCGAAGGGGGTGTCGTCCGCGACGGAGTAGCCGTAGGACGGAATGACCGCCCACACCTCGGCGTGCGGAAGCTCGTCGTACAGGAACCTGGTGATCTCGGCGGCGCTCTGGCCCGCCCCGACGACCGCCACCCGGCGCAGCTCCCCGGGGTCCGCCCGGTGGTACTTCTCCAGGAACTCGGAGCTGTGCCACACCCGTTCGTCGCGCTCGGTTCCCTCCGGCATGCTCGGGACGAGGCCCGTCGAGATCACCACGTTGCGCGCCTCGACCACGCGGCCGGTCCGGCCGGTGGCGTCCGCCACCTCGAGGCGCAACCGGTCCGCCCGCTCGGCGTCGGCCCCCGGTGGCAGTCGGATCGCCGTCACCTTCGAGTCGTACGCGATGCGATCGGCCACCCGCGCCTGCGCCCACTCCAGGTACTGGTGGAACTCCTGGCGCGTGGGGAAGAAGTCCTGGTTGTTGACGAACTGCGGGAGCCGCCCCGACTCGTGCAGATACGCGATGAAGCTGAAACTCGACGTCGGATTGCGGAAGGTGACGAGGTCCTTGAGGAACGATATCTGCATGGTCGCCGACGGCAGCAGCATGTTGCGGTGCCAGCCGAACGACAACTGCCGCTCCAGGAAAAGGGCGTTGATCTGGTTCTGCGCGTCCTTCGCCCGGAATTCCTCCAGGGCGATGGCGAGTGACAGGTTGGAGGGACCGAACCCAATGCCGACCACGTCGTAGGTCTCGTGTTCACGATCACTCATAGCATTCTCCCGCTGGCATGAAGGTGCGATGCGTTTGTTCGGATCTCCGGTGGACCGTTCGTGTCCCGTCGGCGGGACGCGAGCGCACGGGCGGGCGGTGACTCACCCCCGTGACGCCGGACCGAACCAGGTGGTGAGGGCGGCCCGCAGCGCGGAGGTGTCGGACGCGCCGCCGGCGCCCGCCGCCCAGGCGACGTGGCCGTCGGGGCGGATGAGCAGCGCGCTGGGAGCGGGGACCTCGCCGACGGCCGGGACGGGCCAGTGGTCGTCCTCGCTCCGCGCCTCGACGATGTCGACGCGATCGGTCCAGCCCTCGGCCGCCGCCACCACGTGGGCGCTGCCGCGCAGGTCGAGCAGGACGGGGCGGGCGCCGTGCAGCAGTTCGTGGACGCGGGTGGCGCCGTCCGTCGTCTTGAGGTCGGCGTCGGGGACCCGGCGGCCGGCCAGCAGATGGTCGCAGTCGGCCGGGTAGCGGATGTCCAGTGCCGTGAGCATGCCCCGCAGATACTGGTTGACGTCGTCGAAGACGATGAGCGAGGCGAACACGTCGCGCAGCGCGTCCGAATGGGCGCCGGGGCGGGCAAGGGCCGCCTGCGCCCGGGTGTTGTGCAGCACGCGCTCGCCGACGGGGTGGCGCTCGGCGTGGTAGCTGTCCAGCAAGCTCTCGGGTGCCTGTCCGCGTACCACCGAGGCGAGTTTCCAGCCGAGGTTGACCGCGTCCTGCACTCCCATGTTCAGTCCCTGCCCGCCGGCCGGGAAGTGGATGTGCGCCGCGTCGCCCGCGAGCAGGACGCGGCCCTCCCGGTACCGGGCGGCCTGTCGTGCGGCGTCGCTGAACCGGGATACCCAGCGCGGGCTGTGCATGCCGTAGTCCGTGCCGGCGATCCTGATCAGCGAGTCGCGGAGCTGCTCGAACGTCGTCGGTTCGTCGCGGTCCGCGACGCGGCCGTGCTCGGTGGTGATCAGCCGGTACCAGCCCGGTTCGAAGGCGATCACCGAATAGTCTCCGCCCGGGCAGCGCCGTCCCCAGATGTAGTCCTCGGGCAGGTCGGGGAGTTCGACGTCGCCGATCAGCGAGGTCATCGTGGCCGGAGTGCCGGGGAAGTCGATGCCCGCCAGCTTGCGCACGGTGCTGCGCCCGCCGTCGCAGCCCACGAGGTAGCGGGCGCGTAGCGTCGCCGGTGCGCTCTGGGCCGTCCCCAGCTCGACCGTCACACCGGTCTCGTCCTGGCGGATGCCGCTCACCTCGGAGGACCAGCGCACGCGCACACCGAGTTCGGCCGCCCACTCCTCCAGGAGCTGTTCGATCGTGGACTGCAGGATCATCAGCGGATAGGGGTGGCGGGACTCGAACTCGTCGAACTCCAGGCGCAGTCCGGAGAAGTGGCCCACCCCCTGGAGTTCGCCCACCGCCAGGAAGCGGTCCAGGATGCCGCGCTGGTCAAGCACCTCCAGGGTGCGGGAGTGCATCCCGCCGGCCCGTGACTCGCCGGTCCGCTCCGCGAGTCGTTCGACCACCACCACGTCGGCGCCCGCCAGCCGCAGTTCGCAGGCGAGCATCAGGCCGGTCGGCCCGGCGCCCGCGATCACCACATCCGTCTCCATGCCGGTGTGCCCCACCTCGTTCTTCCCCTCTGTCCCGTGCGCCTCTGACGTCATGAACCCACCTCGGCCTTCTCGTGCGGAAGCCTTCGTGCGGAAGCCTTCTCGTCCACGCCTTCGTTCAGAGGACTTCGCCTTCCTTCGTCCTTCGGCGCAGGGTCGGCCTGCTGGACTGGGCGAGGTCCTTCCACGTGTCCGACAGACCGGCGACGGTGCGTACCGCGAAGAGGGTGCGGATGGACACCTCCTGGTTCAGCTGGGCCCGGATCAGACCGACCAGCCTGATGGCCCGCAGCGAGTTGCCGCCGAGGTCGAAGAAGTCGTCGTCGATGCCCACCCGGTCCACTTCGAGTACGTCGGCGAAGGCCTCGGTCAGCACTTGCTCGGTGTGGTTGCGCGGTGCGCGGTACCGCCGTCCGTCGTCGAAGGCGGGCTCCGGCAGTGCGGCGCGGTCCACCCTGGCGCCGGGCGTCAGCGGCAGGCGTTCGAGGACCATGAACAGCGACGGCACCATGTACTCCGGCAACCGTCCGGCGGCGAAGCGGCGCAGCTCCTCGACCGCGAGGCCGTCCCCGTGGTCACGGCCGCCCGCCGGAACCACGTAGGCGACCAGGCGCTGCTGCCCGGAGTCGTCCTTGCCCGCGACCACGACGGCCTGCGCGAGCCCGGGGTGCTCGGCCAGCGCCTCCTCGACCTCGGCCACTTCGACGCGGACGCCCCGTATCTCCGCCTGGGCGCCGACCCGGCCCACGTACTCCACCAGGCCGTCGGCCCCCCAGCGCGCCCGCTCTCCGGTGCGGTACATGACCGCGCCGGCCGGACCGAACGGACAGGGCACGAACCGCTCCGCCGTCTGCCCGGGTCGCCCGGCATGACCGCGTGCCACCGCGGGCCCGGCCACGTACAGCTCTCCGGTCACGCCGACGGGGACCGGCGCGAGGCCCGGTCCCAGCACATAGAGAGCGGTGTTGTCCATGGGCCGTGCGCACAGTGTCGGCGCCGTCAGGCCGGGGCCGTTGACGACCGTCAGCCCGGGGCAGGCCTCCCGCACCCGGCGCACCGCGGCCTCGGGCACGCGGTCACCGCCGACCCACACCTCGCGGAATCCGGCGAGCCGCTCGGGGCGTTCCGCCGAGACCGCCGCGAACTGGGCCGTGGGCAGCCATGTCGTGGAGGCCTGGTGCTCCTCTCGCAGCTCGGTCAGCGCGTCGATGTCGAGCTGTCCGGGAGGAGCGACGACCACCCGGCCGCCGTTCAGCAGGGGCACCCACAGTTCGAGGGCGAGCGCGTCGGAGGTGTGCGGCGCATGCCACAGCACGGTGTGGGGGCCGTCTTCCTGCCAGTGGCGGTCGAGGGCGAACCGCTCCATGTTCCGGTGCGTCACCGCGACGCCTGTGGGCGCGCCGGCCGCCGTGGAGCCGTGCACCACGGCGAGCAGGTTGTCCCGGTGCACCGGGGCCGGAACACCTCGCTCCGCGTCTCCGTCCGCGGCCTCCGCGCAGATGTCGCCGAACAGGAGCGCGGGGAGTCCGAGGTCCGCGGCGAGCGCTTCGGCTGTCGTCGGATCGGTGAGCAGTGCGCGCGCCGAGGAGTCGCCGACCACCGACGTGATCCGCGCCGCCGGAAGCGCCGGGTCCACCGGCAGGTAGGCTCCGCCCGCCTTCGCGATCCCCAGCAGGGCGACGGCCAGGTCCACCGAGCGCGGCAGGGCCACCGCCGTGACCGTCTCGGGGCCGAGGCCGCGACGTCGCAGCGCCTCGGCGAGGCGGCTCGACCGTTCGTCCAGTTCCCGGTACGAGACCACCGCGTCCCCGGCCTCCATGGCGACGGCGTCGGGCGTCCGCTCCACCTGGCGGGCGAACAGCTCCGGAAGGGCCAGTCCCGGCAACGGCGCGTCCGTCGCGTGGGGTGCCGCCAGCACCTGGTCCCGCTCGGCGCCGCTCAACACGTCGAGGGCGCCGACCGGCGTCTGGGGGCCGGCGGCCAGCAGGGCACGGATGTGAGCGATCAGGTCCGCGCCGATGGCGTGCAGGTCCGCGCGGGAGTACAGGCCCGCGGGGGCGTCGAGCCGGAAGCACAGGTCGCTGTCGGGGCTTCCGTCGGTGCCGACCGCGATCGACAGTTCGTCGAAGGTGCCGGTCGTCGCGCAGAGGTAGCGCGCCGGGTGGTCGGCGAAGTGCAGTTGCTCCGCGAACTCGGTGACGTTCACGACGGCGCCGAAGCTGCCGCGGTCGCTCAGGGCGGCGCCGCTCGCACGCTGGATCTCGGAGTAGTGGCAGGCGGTGTGGTCGAAGATCTCGTACGTCTCGTCACCCAGCGCGTCGGCGAGCTCGGTGAGGGTCGCGCCGAGCGGAACCCTCACCCGTACCGGCACCACGTTCACCGCGAGAGCGGGTGTCCTGCTCGCTGCCCCGACCCGGTTGCCCACGGCCAGCGAGAAGAGGAAGTCGGGGCGGTCGCAGCGGTGCCGGAGGAACACCGCCGTGGCCGCGGTGAGCATCGACGACATCCACACGCCCATGGCCTTCGCGGCCTCGGTCCACGCGTCCGCCTCGGCGCGCGGGACGGTCAGGGTCCGGCTCACCATGCCGAGGGAGCCCGCCACTTCCGACCAGCGGTCGGCGCTGCTCAGGGGTGCGGAGAGCGCGGTCCGCGCCGGCTCGGGCAGGGCCGGGCGCGGTACCTGCGCGGGCGCGGGCGAGTCCTTGAGGTAGTCGCGCCAGAATTCCGTGTCCTCGGCGAATTTCGGGGAGGCGTGGTATTCCGCTGCCTCGTTCGTGAACGATTCGGTGTCCCACGAATGCGGTGGCTCCGGTGCCTTCTCACCCCGTGCCAGTGCCGTGTACACCTCGGCGAGGCGCCGCGAGAGGAGTCCTGCCGCCCCATACCCGTCCGATATCAGGTGGTGGTAGGCGATCACCACCAGCGAGCGGGTCGCCGCGAGTCGGACCACGCCAAGGCGGAACAGCAGATCCCGCTCCAGGTCGAAGGGTTGGCGCACCATCTCGGCCAGCGCTTCGCGCGCGGCCTGCTCGGGGTCGGACTCGGCGCTGAAGTCCAGGGAGAACGGCTGCCAGTCCCCCAGCTCCCGGGGGACCATCCGCAGCCCGCCGCCGTCGTCGACGAAGTTGACCCGCAGCACTTCGGCCTCGTCCAGTACGTGCCGGAACGCGGATTCCATGGCCGCCGTGTCCAGCTCGCCGTCCACATCCCACATGATCATCGCGTGGTTCAGTGAATCGGAAGCCATTTTCTGCGCCAGCCACATCCCTTTGTGCGCAGCCGGTGCGTCGAATGAACGCAAACGGATCAACCCCTCAACAAATAGGCCCGGGAAGCGGAGGAATTCACAGATCGCCTCCACCTTCATGAAGGCGGATCAGCGGGTCAAGACAGTTGGGTTCCGGGGCGGGACGGGCCGCCGTCGGCTTGCGGTGTCCCGCCGGCGGGACATCCCGCGCGGCGCGGGATCCCAGGGCGCTGAGGGTTTCCGGAGTGCCGGCGGATTACCGCGAATCGCGGCCGGTCATCGCGGACATGATGTGCGCGGTGATCAGTCTCGGCGTCGGGTGGCGCAGCACCACATTCGCCCTCAGTTTGACTCCGGTCGTCGCGGCCAGCCGTTTGCTCAGCTCCACCGAGAGCATCGAGTCGAATCCGATCTCCCCGAATTTCTGGTCGGGGTCGAGGATTTCGGCGGAGGGGTGTCCGAGTACGACGGCGACCTTCTCCAGGACGTGGTCCAGCACGAGTGCTTCGGCCTCGTCGGCGGGAAGCGCGGCGAGCTTCTCCGACAGGGGGACGAGTTGCTCGTCGTCTGCGGGGAGGTCGATCGAGGGCGCCTCCCCCGCGGGCGCCTCGTGCGAGGGGGCGTTCAGCCAGTAGCGGCGCCGCTGGAAGGCGTAGGTGGGCAGGTCCACCACCCGTGCCCCCCGGCCCGCGAACACCGCGGGCCACTCCACCTCCACCCCCGACACCCACGCCTCACCCAACGA
>NZ_WMBF01000810.1:0-1531 GCF_019400875.1 Streptomyces anatolicus
CGGTGGACACCGAGGAGCGGCCGCCGATGACGGGCATCGCTGAGTACGCGCACCGACGCGTGGCGTGACCGGCTCCGGTCGTACGTTTGCCCGGGCCCGGGACGGGCTACGTTTTGCCACATGGTCTCCGAGCCCCGAAACGCAGCAGCACAGGTACTCGTCGCGTCCAACCGCGGCCCCGTCTCGTACTCGGTGGGGGAGGACGGGGAGCTGACCGCCAAGCGCGGCGGCGGCGGTCTCGTCTCCGGGCTGAGCGCCATCGGCGACGAGGCGGACGCCCTGTGGGTGTGCGCGGCGCTCGGCGAGGGCGACCGGGAGGCCGTGCGGCGCGGTGTCGGCGAGCCGGGTGTGCGGATGCTGGACATCGACGCGGGTTCGCGCGAGGGCGTGCACGCGGCGGCGTACAACGGCGTGGCCAACTCGGTCCTGTGGTTCGTGCACCACATGCTCTACCAGACGCCCCTCGAACCGGCTTTCGGCCCGGAGTTCCGGGAGCAGTGGGCGGCGTACGAGACGTACAACCGCGCGTTCGCCGAGGCGCTGGCGGCGGAGGCGGCGCCGGGCGCCGCCGTCCTCGTACAGGACTATCACTTGACGCTGGTGCCGGGCATGCTGCGCGAGCTGCGCGACGACGTCAGGATCGGTCACTTCTCGCACACCCCGTGGGCGCCGGCCGACTACTTCCGGATGCTGCCGGACGACGTGGCCGAGCAGGTGCTGCGGGGGATGCTCGGCGCCGACCGGCTCGGGTTCCTGACGGGGCGGTGGGCGGACGCGTTCACGGAGTGCTGTGTGCGGCTGCTCGGCGGGACGTCCGGGACGCGCATCGGGGTGCACGGGCTCGGCGCCGACGCGGACTTCCTGCGGGAGCGGTCGCGGCGGGACGACGTCGAGGAGCGGATGGCGACGCTGCGGGAGCAGGTGGGCGAGGGCCGCAGGACGATCGTGCGGGTGGACCGGACCGAGCTGTCCAAGAACATCGTGCGGGGCATGCTGGCCTACCGCGAGCTGCTGCGGACCCGCCCCGAGTGGCGCGAGCGGGTCGTGCACGTCGCCTTCGCCTATCCCTCGCGGCAGGACCTCGCGGTGTACCGGGAGTACACCGCGGAGGTGTCGCGGGTCGCGGAGTCGATCAACGCGGAGTTCGGTACGGAGGGGTGGACCCCTGTGCTGCTCCACGTCGACGACGACTTCGCGCGCTCGCTGGCTGCGTACCGGCTGGCGGACGTGGCGCTGGTCAACCCCATCCGGGACGGGATGAACCTTGTCGCCAAGGAGGTGCCGGTCGTCTCCGATGAGGGGTGTGTGCTGGTGCTCTCTCGGGAGGCGGGGGCGTTCGAGGAGCTGGGTGAGGATGCGATTCCGGTCAACCCTTATGACGTGACGGCTACGGCGGAGGCGTTGCATGCGGGGCTTTCGATGCCGGGTGGGGAGCGGGCCGAGCGGACGAAGCGGCTTGCTGCGGCGGCTACGGCGTTGCCGCCGGCGCGGTGGTTCCTTGAGCAGCTTCATGCGTTGACCGGGGCTCGTT
>NZ_WMBF01000811.1:0-1528 GCF_019400875.1 Streptomyces anatolicus
CCCTCACCCCGCGTGCAGCATCAAGCCGATGCCCGCCACCATCAGGCCCGCCGCCACCAGTCTCGGCGTGCCGAAGCGTTCCTTGAAGAAGAGCGTGCCTATCGCCGCGCCGACGATGATCGACGACTCCCGCAGCGCGGAGACCGGGGCCAGTTCCGCCTTCGTCTGGGCCCACAGGACAAGGCCGTACGCGGAGACCGACAGGGCCGCGCCCAGCAGGCCGACCGCCGCGAACGGGCGGAGCCTGGCGGCCAGTTCGCCCCGCCAGCGGTACGCCGCGTACGCCGGGACCGCGATGCCCTCCAGGATCATCAGCCACGCGATATAGCCCATGGACGAGCCGGACGCGCGTACGCCCAGACCGTCCACCACCGTGTACGCAGCGATGGAGACGCCCGTCGCGAGAGCCGCGCCGATCGCCGCCCAGTCCGGGCGGCGCCCCGACCCCCGTATGCCCCACAGCGCGAGGCCCGTCAGGCCCGCGCAGGACAGGGCGACGCCCGACGCCTGCCAGCCGTCCGGGATCTCGCCCGCGAAGACCGCAGCGAGGACCGTGACCACCAGCGGGGCCGTGCCGCGCGCGATGGGGTACGCCTGGCCGAAGTCGCCGAGCTTGAACGAGCGCATGAGCAGGGCGTAGTAGCCGACGTGCAGCAGCGCGGAGAGGACCAGATACGGCCACGCCCCCGCCGCCGGGAGTGCGACGAAGGGGGCGAGGAGCAGACCGATCAGCGTGCCGCCGCCGGAGATGAGCGTGAAGCCGACCAGCTTGTCGGTGATGTGGTGGGCGATCGCGTTCCAGCTGGCGTGCGTGACGGCGGCGAGCAGCACCGCCGCCGCGACCAGCGGGGTCACTTCGCGGTCTCGCGCACGTCCACCAGCGCGGCGCCCGCGTGGGTGATCAGCGCCTTGGGGTCCATGGGGAAGACGGCGTACGGGGTGCCGGCCGCCGCCCACACCACGTCGTGGGCGAGGAGCGAGCGGTCGGCGAGTACGCGGGTCCTGGTGGCGTGACCGAAGGGCGGTACGCCGCCGATCGCGAAGCCGGTGGTCTCCCGGACGACGTCCGCCTTGGCGCGGGTGACCTTCTCCGCGCCCAACTCGGCGCGGACCAGGTCGAGATCGACCCTTGACGCGCCGTCCATCAGGACCAGTACCGGCACACCGTCCGCCGCGAAGATCAGGGACTTGCAGATCTGGCTCAGCTCGCATCCGATCGCGGCCGCCGCCTCCTGCGCGGTCCGGGTCTGCTCCGGGAAGCGGCGGGCCCGGCCGATCACCTCGGCCAGACCGAGCTCGCGCAGGGCGGCGGCGAAACGGGGGTGGGCGGCGGACTCGACGGGTCCGGCCGGGGACACGGCCGGTTCAGTCGCGGACTCGGCGGGTTCAGCGGGTTCAGTCGCGGACTCGGCGCGTTCAGTAGTGCTCATTCCGGCACGCTAGCGGTCCGTGTACGGGGCACGCGACCGCGTATCCGCATGCCGGACAGCGGAGTCCGCCCCCCTCGCTCAGTCCCCCGCCACCAACA
>NZ_WMBF01000099.1:0-17593 GCF_019400875.1 Streptomyces anatolicus
CCCCCGGATCCCTCCCCCGATCCGTCGACCCCCCAGCACCCGGAAGGCGACTCCCCCCGATGACCACCGGCACCACCCACGCCACCACCGACGCCAAGCTCACCTGGCTCCTCCAGGGCCTCCTGGAGCGCACCCCCGGCGCCCGGCACGCCCTCGTGCTCTCCCGGGACGGCCTGAAGCTGTGCCGCACGCCCGAGCTCTCCGTCGACCAGGCCGACCAGCTCGCCGCGATCGCGGCGGGCATCCAGTCCCTGTCGCACGGCGCGTCCGCCGAGTTCGGCGACGGCAGCGGCGGGGTGCGCTCGGCGATGGCCGAGTTCTACGGCGGCATCCTCTTCATCGTCGAGGCCGGTGAGGGCGCGCACCTCGCCGTCATCGCCGCCGAGGACGCCGACGCGGGCCTGGTCGGGCACACCATGAGCGAGCTGGTCGAACAGCTCGGCGAGCATCTGCGCGCCGCGCCCCGCGCGGACGGCGCCCCCGGCACCCAGACCACCGCATGAGTGTGCGCCGCCCCGGCCGGGACGACTCCCCCGACCGGCTGTACACCCTCACCGGAGGACGCAGCCGGTCGGCGCCCGACGCCCCCTTCGACCTGGTGACCCTCATCGTCGCCGAGTCCGGCCCGCAGCCCGGCATGCAGTCCGAGCACGCCGCGATCCTGCGGATGTGCGAGCTGCCGACCGCCGTCGTGGAGATCGCCGCCGACCTCGGCCTGCCGGTGAGCATCACCCGCATCCTGCTCTCCGACCTGCTCGACGCGGGCCGGATCAGCGCCCGCCACCCCCGGTCGGGCCCCACCCACAGCCTTCCCGATTCCGAACTCCTGGAGCAGGTGCTCGTTGGACTCCGCAATCTCTGAACGTAGGCCGGCCGGCGAACGCGAGCCGTCCGGCGCCGGCCGAAGAGAGCTGACCGCGACCGCCGACAACGGCCTGAAGATCGTCGTGGTCGGCGGCTTCGGCGTCGGCAAGACCACGCTGGTCCGCTCCGTCAGCGAGATACGTCCCCTCAACACCGAGGAGACGATGACGCAGGCCGGCAAGGGCATCGACGAGACCGGTGGCCTCGACGGGCTCGCCGGCAAGACGTCCACGACGGTCGCCTTCGACTTCGGCCGCATCACCCTCGACGCGCGCAACGTGCTCTACCTCTTCGGCGCGCCGGGCCAGGAGCGCTTCTGGTTCCTGTGGGACCGCCTCTTCTCCGGCACGCTCGGCGCGGTCGTCCTCGTCGACACCCGCCGCCTGGAGGACTCCTGGTACGCGATCGACCGCCTGGAACACCACGGCACGCCGTTCATCGTGGCCCGCAACGACTTCGGCGGGCCCTCGCCCACCACCGAAGAGCTGCGCGAGGCGCTCGACCTCGATCCCGGGGTGCCCCTCGTCGACTGCGACGCGCGCTCCCGCCAGTCCAGCAAGGACGTACTGATCACGCTCGTCGAACACCTGAAGACGTTGTACGTCGCTCAGCTGAACGCCCCTCAGGAGAACGCCCAGTGACCTGCCCCGTGACCGGCGCCGCCTCCGGTCCCGTCCCGCTCTCCGGCCCCCGCTTCGCCACCGAACCCGCCCAGCTCTACCGGGAGATGCGCCGGGACCACGGTCCCGTCGCGCCGGTACTGCTCGACGGGGACGTGCCCGCCTGGCTGGTGCTCGGCTACCGCGAGCTGCACCAGGTCACCGGCGACCCCGTGCTGTTCAGCCGCGACTCCGAGCTGTGGAACCAGTGGCCGAACATCCCCGCCGACTGGCCGCTGCTCCCGATGATCGGCCACAAGCAGCCGTCGATCCTCTACACGGTCGGCGAGCGGCACACCCGGCGCGCCGCGATGATCGCGCACGCCCTCGAAGCGGTCGACCCCTTCGAACTCAAGGCGCACGCCGAGCAGTTCGCGGACGAGCTGATCGACACGTTCTGCGGCGTGGGCACCACGGACATCATCGCCGAGTACGCGATGCTGCTCCCGGTGCGGGTCCTCGCCCGCATCTACGGCTTCTCCGACGAGCAGGGCCCCGGCCTCGTCACCGCCATGAACGACATGATCGACGGCCGCGAGCGGGCCCTGGCGGGCCAGCAGCACCTGGCGACCTCGATGATGGCGCTCATCGCGGGCAAGCACGAGGCGCCGGGCCCCGATGTCGTCTCCTCCATGCTGGAGACGCAGCGGGTGGACGCGGAGGACGGCTTCTCCGACGAGGAGATCGCGCAGGACCTGATGGTGATGATGGCCGCGGGCCACCAGCCGACCGCCGACTGGATCGGCAACTCGCTGCGGCTGATGCTCACCGACGACCGCTTCGCCGCCTCCCTCTTCGGCGGCAGGCACAGCGTCGCCGAGGCCATGAACGAGGTCCTGTGGGAGGACACCCCCACCCAGAACGTCGCCGGCCGCTGGGCCTCGCGCGACACCCGCCTCGGCGGACGCCACATCAACGCCGGTGACCTCCTGCTGCTCGGCCTCGGCGCCGCCAACGCCGACCCCCAGGTCCGCACCGACGGCTCGGCCCTGACCGGCGGCAACAGCGCCCACTTCGCGTTCGGGCACGGCGAGCACCGCTGCCCCTTCCCCGCCCAGGAGGTCGCCGAGGTCATCGCGCGGACCGGCATCGAGGTGCTTCTCGACCGGCTGCCCGACCTCGACCTCGCCGTACCGGCGGCGGATCTCACCCGCCGCCCGTCGCCCTGGCTGCGCGGCCTGACCGATCTGCCGGTGCGCTTCACCCCGACCCCGACCTCAGCGTTTGGAGAAGTCAGATGACGCGTATCGCCCTGGACCCCTTCGTCACCGATCTGGACGGGGAGAGCGCCCGGCTCCTCGCGGCGGGCCCGCTCGCCGAGGCGGAGCTGCCCGGCGGGGTGCCGGTGTGGGCGGTCACGCACCACGCCGAGGCCCGCCGACTCCTCACGGACAAGCGGCTGGTGAAGGACATCGAGGTCTGGGGCGCCTGGCGGCGCGGCGAGATACCCGCCGACTGGCCGCTGATCGGCCTCGCCAACCCCGGCCGCTCCATGCTGACGGTCGACGGCGAGGAGCACCGCCGGATGCGGTCGCTGGTGGCGCAGGCCCTCACCCCGCGCCGGGTGGAGCGGCTGCGCGGCCGCATCACGGAGCTGACGCACGGCCTGCTCGACGAGCTGCCCGCCTCCGAAGTGGTGGACCTCAAGGCGGAGTTCGCCTACCCCCTGCCCATGTACGTCATCAGTGACCTGATGGGCATCGACGCCGCGGACCACCCGCGCCTGAAGGTCCTGTTCGACAAGTTCTTCTCCACGCAGACCCCGCCGGAGGAGGTCGTCGCGACGCTCGGCGAACTCGCCGCGATGATGGGCAAGATCGTCGCGGCCCGCCGCGCGGAGCCCGGCGACGACCTCACCAGCGCGCTGATCCAGGCCTCGGAGAACGGCGACCACCTCACGGACGAGGAGATCGTCTCCACCCTCCAGCTGATGGTGGCGGCGGGCCACGAGACGACGATCTCCCTCATCGTCAACGCCGTCGTCAACCTCTGCGCGCACCCCGAGCAGCGCGCGATGGTCCTCTCCGGCCAGGTCGGCTGGGACGCGGTGATCGAGGAGACCCTGCGCTACTCCACACCGACCTCGCACGTCCTGATCCGCTTCGCGGCGGAGGACGTCCCGGTCGGGGAGAAGGTGATCCGCGAGGGTGACGCGCTGATCGTGTCGTACGGGGCGATAGGCCGCGACGAGGCGGCGCACGGCCCGACGGCGGGCACGTTCGACCTCACGCGTACGTCGGCCACGCGCCACATCTCCTTCGGCCACGGCCCGCACGTCTGCCCCGGCGCGGCGCTCTCCCGCCTGGAGGCGGGGGTGGCACTCCCTGCCCTGTACGCCCGCTTCCCGGACCTGACCTTGGCGGTCCCCCACGCGGAACTCCGCCACAAGCCGGTGGTCACCCAGAACGACCTGTACGAGCTGCCGGTGAAATTGCGCCCCTGAATCCAGCCTCTGCGGCATCCGAGGAGCGAGCGACCAAATCCAGCCCCTCCGGCGTTTGAGGAGCGGGGTCCGGGGCGGAGCCCCGTGGCGTCCGCTCCGGCTCGGGGCGCGGATCTCACCGGCCGGACACCAGAGGAACCCCGCGCCCTGAGCCGCTAGGCTCCCCCCGTGGCTGAGATCCAGATTCCCGCTGACATGAAGCCCGCCGACGGCCGTTTCGGCGCGGGCCCCTCCAAGGTGCGTACGGAGGCGCTGGAGGCCCTGGCCGCCACCGGCACCTCCCTCCTCGGTACGTCCCACCGCCAGGCCCCGGTCAAGAACCTGGTGGGCCGCGTGCGCGAGGGCGTGAAGGACCTCTTCTCCCTCCCCGAGGGATACGAGGTCGTCCTCGGCAACGGCGGCTCGACCGCGTTCTGGGACGTGGCGACGCACGGCCTGATCGAGAACAAGTCGCAGCACCTGAGCTTCGGCGAGTTCTCCTCCAAGTTCGCGAAGGCGGCCAAGCTCGCCCCGTGGCTGGCCGAGCCCACCGTGATCACGAGCGACCCGGGCACGCACCCGGACCCCGAGGCGGAGGCGGGCGTCGACGTCTACGCCTTCACCCACAACGAGACCTCGACCGGTGTCGCCGCTCCCGTCAAGCGCGTCGCGGGCGCCGACTCCGGCGCGCTCGTCCTGGTGGACGCCACCTCCGGCGCGGGCGGCCTGCCGGTCGACATCGCCGAGACGGACGTCTACTACTTCGCCCCGCAGAAGTCGTTCGCCTCGGACGGCGGCCTGTGGATCGGCGTGTTCTCCCCGGCGGCGATCGAGCGTGCCGAGCGGATCCACGCGTCGGGCCGGCACGTGCCGGAGTTCTTCAGCCTGCCGACGGCGATCGACAACTCCCGCAAGAACCAGACGTACAACACGCCGGCGCTCGCCACGCTCTTCCTGCTCGGTGAGCAGCTGGAGTGGATGAACTCGCAGGGTGGCCTGGAGTTCACGACCGGGCGTACGGCGGCCTCCTCGAAGGCGCTGTACGGCTGGGCCGACGAGTCCAAGTACGCGACGCCGTTTGTCACGGATCCTGGCAAGCGGTCTCAGGTCATCGGCACGATTGACTTCTCCGAAGAGGTTGACGCATCTGCCGTTGCTAAGGCTCTGCGCGCTAACGGCATTGTGGACACGGAGCCGTATCGGAAGCTGGGGCGGAATCAGCTGCGGGTTGCCATGTTCCCGGCGATTGACCCGGCGGACGTCGAGGCTCTGACCCGCTGCGTCGACTACGTCATCGAGAAGCTCTAGTGCTTCGCTGCGCGACCAGCTGCGAGTGCGTCGTGGCTGGTCGCGCCCACGCGGCGGAGCCGCAAATGTCACAGCCCCGCGCCCCTGTCGGGGCTTATCGGCTCAGCTGCTTGAACTTTCGTACCGCCAGTGGCAGGAAGGTCAGCGAGATCACGATCGGCCAGACCACCGCCATCAGGACCGCGTGCTGCTCCACCCAGCTGGAGCCCCCCGCGCCGGGGTTGCCGAAGAGTTCCCGGATGGCCGTACCCGTCGACGAGACGGGGTTCCACGCCGCGATCGGCGCCAGCCAGCCCGGCATCAGCGACGGCGCCACGAACACGCTGGAGATCATCGTGAGCGGGAACGCGACCGCGTAGAGCCCGCCCGCGGCCTCCGGCGTCGGCACGACCAGGCCGAGGAAGACGCCCACCCAGATCAGGCTGAACCGCAGGAACAGCAGCAGCGCGAAGGCGAGGACCGTGTCCAGGAGCCCCGCGCTGGAGCGCCAGCCGATGGCGAGGGCGGTCAGCGCGAGGATGGCCAGCTCCGCGCAGGCCACGATGAGGTCGGCGACACCCCGCCCGGACGCCACCGCCGAGGGAGCCATCGGCATCGAGCGGAAGCGGTCGATGACGCCCTTGGAGGCGTCGGTGACCACGGCCATGGCGGTGTTCATGAAGCCGAAGGCCATGGTCATCACGAACATGCCGGGCATCAGGAACTGCTTGTAGTCGCCGTCGTCCCCGCCCCCGGGCACCTTCATCGCCTCGCCGAAGACGAAGCCGTACAGGAGTACGGAGATGATGGGGAAGCCCAGCTGCCAGGCGATGGTGACGGGCTGGCGCAGGAAGTGCGTGAGGTAGCGGCGGGTGACGTTCCAGCAGTCGGCGAAGGCCCAGAAGAGCCGTCCGTGCGAGGTGTCGGCGGTGAGGGCGACGCTCATGCCGCGACCTCCTTCTCCAGGGGTGCGATGGGTTCGGCGGGTTCGGTGGTCTCGGTGGACTCGGAGGTCTGGCCTGTCAGGCGCAGGAATACGTCGTCCAGGCTCGGCCTGCGCAGGCCGATGTCCTCGACCGCGACGCCCTCGTCCTGGAGGGTGCGCGCCACGTCCGTGAGAGCGGCGACGCGGTCGGTGACGGAGGCCTGCACGCGGCGCTCCACGTCGATGACGAGCGGTTCGCCGACGCAGACCCGAGTGACGGCCTTGACGGCGGCGGGCAGGTCGACGGGCTCGCGGACCACGACGTCGAGGTGGCTGCCGCCCACCGTGTTCTTCAGGCCGTCGGGGGTGTCGTCGGCGATGGCGCGGCCCCGGTCGATGACGGTGATGCGGGAGGCGAGCCGGTCGGCCTCCTCCAGATACTGCGTGGTGAGCAGCACGGTCGTGCCGCCCGCGACCAACTCCCGCACGGTGTCCCAGACTTCGAGGCGGCTGCGCGGGTCGAGGCCGGTGGTCGGCTCGTCGAGGAAGAGCACGGCTGGCGCGAGGATCATCGACGCGGCGAGGTCGAGCCTGCGCCGCATGCCGCCGCTGTACTGACCGGCGCCCTTCTCCGCCGCGTCCTCCAGGTGGAACTGCTCGAGGAGTTCCTGGGCGCGCCGGGCCGCGCGCTTGGCGCCCAGGTGGAAGAGGCGGCCGAACATCTCCAGGTTCTGCCGCCCGGTGAGGATCTCGTCGACCGCCGCGTACTGCCCGGTGAGGCCGATGCGGCCGCGCACCAGGGCCGGTTCGCGCACCACGTCGGCGCCCGCCACCTCCGCGCGGCCGCCGTCGAGCCGTACGAGCGTGGAGAGGATCCGTACGGCGGTGGTCTTGCCCGCGCCGTTGGGTCCGAGCAGTCCGTGCACCGTGCCCTGCCGCACGTGCAGGTCGAAGCCGTCCAGCGCGTACTTCTCGCCGTACCTCTTCTGGAGCCCTTCGGCCCGTACCGCGAAGCCGTTCCCGTTCATGCCCGCCCCTCCAGGTCCTCGTCGCGCGCCCTCTGGGTACGCCGTACTCAATTGAGAGTACACCGTACTCAGTAGTTGCGGGTACACCGTACCCAATTTCGTGGGTACGCCGTACCCAGTTTCCGGGCGGGCGATTAGGGTGAGGGCCATGACGAGCAAGAACGGCGGCGACGACCGGCGCACCGGCAGCGACATCACCCGCAGCCTGGAGCTGCTCTGGGAAGGGGGCGGACGCCCGGCGACGCGCGGGCCCAAGCCGGCCCTCACCCTGGACCGGATCGTCACCGAGGCGCTGCGCCTCGCCGACGCCGAGGGCATCTCGGCGGTCTCCATGCGCCGCCTCTCCACCGAGCTGGGCACGGGCACGATGTCCCTGTACCGCTACCTCCCCGGCAAGGCCAACCTGCTGGACCTGATGCTCGACCGCGTCTACACACCGCCGGAGGACGAGGTGCCCTGGACCGGCGGCTGGCGCGAGGCCGTGGAGACGTACGCCCGCGAGACCCTGGCCCTCTACCGCCGCCACCCCTGGCTGCTCCACGTCAACCAGGCCCGCCCGGTGCTCGGCCCCGGCGCGGTCGGCGGCCTCGACCGGACCCTGTCCCGCATCAAGCCGATGGGGCTCACCGACCCCGAGCTGATCGGCGTCATCGTCATGGTCGAGGGGTACGTCACCGGGGCCGCCCGCACCCAGGTGCACGAGATGGAGGCCGAGCAGCGGACCGGCCTGTCCGACCAGGCGTTCTGGGAGGCGCAGACGCCGACCCTGGAGAAGGTCATGAAGAGCGGCCGCTATCCGTCACTCGCCACGCTCTCCGAGGACGCGTTCGGCACGGACTTCGACCACTTCGAGTTCGGCCTCCAGCGCCTCCTGGACGGCCTGGACGTCCTGGTCGCCCGGCGCGGACAGGAGGCGTGACGCCAGGGGCGTAACCCGGGGGCGTCAGCCGGGACTCAGCGACGCCTGCGGAACAGCCGCTTCAGCCCGAAGAAGGCGAGCAGCACCGCGGCGCCCACGAACGCCGCCGTCTTGAAGTCGTCGATCCCGCCGGGCTTACCGTCCCCGCTCTCCGAACTCCCGCCCCCCGAGCCCGAGTCGGAGCCGCCATCGCCCTTCCCGGGCACCTCGACAGGCGTGACCTCGCTCTGCGCGCCCTCGGTGCCGTACATCAGGGTCGTGCCGTCCGGGGTGTACGTCACCGACTCGCCCTGCCGCTGGATGGGCACGCTCAGCCGGCCCTCACGGCTCGGCCTGCCGTCCTTCCAGGCGTAGGAGGTCCCGCCGAAGTAGCCGCGCAGGGCGAGCCGGCGGCCGTCGGGCGAGAAGGCGCCGTCCGTCACCCACAGGTCGGTGGCGGCGACACGCTTGAAGACGTTCGTCCCGGAGGCGGACATCTCGGCGGGCCCCTCGTAGAGGCTGCCGCCCGCCTCCTTCTTGTCGGCGATGTAGATCCGCCCGGTCTTGGGATGCACCATCAGCGCCTCCGCGTCCCGCGCCCCGTCGGCGTACTTCACGACGTACTGCGTGGCGCGGACCGTCTGGTCCTTCAGCGTCTTCGGCTCGGGCAGCTTGTAGATCCATACGTTCGACCAGGTGCCGCCGAGGTTGTCGCCGATGTCACCGACGTAGAGGTTCCCGTCGGGGCCCACCGAGATGGCCTCCACGTCGCGGGGCGCGCCGACGCCGGTCATGGTGACGGTGGCGACCGTCTTGCCCGTTCTGGAGTCGACGGCGTACAGAAACGCGCCCTTGTCCTGGTCGTTGTGGGTCCAGTAGACGCCGGGGTGGGCGCGGGACGCGGCCAGGCCGCTGGACTCGACGATCCGCGGGTCCTTGACGGTGAACCCGTCGTGGCCGTCGGCCGAGGCGGTCGTGAGGGACCCCGCGGCGACGAGGAGCAGCACGGCACCGGCGAGGGCGGGGGAAAGAGACCGAGGCGAACGCATGGGGCCAAGCGTGCCATCCGCGCGGCGGACGGGGCGTGCCGAGCCTCACATCGCAGGTGGCGGGCATGATCCGCCATGATGTGCGAATGCTCAGGTTCATGTTCGTCGGCGACTCGATGACGATAGGAAGCGCCGGGGAACACACCTGGCGCTACCGGATGTGGCAGCACCTGCGCGAGAGCCTCGGCGACGGGGCCTTCGCCGTGGTGGGGCCCCGCAGCACCCTCTACGACCAGGCGGCGGGCGCACCCCTCTCCCACGACTACGCCGACGCGGACCCGGACTTCCCCCGCCACCACCTCGCGGGCTGGGGCGAGGGCTGGCTGCACATGGCGCCCCGCGTCGCGGACGCGCTGACCCGCGACCCCGCGGACGTCCTGCTGGTCTCGCTGGGCCTGATAGACCTCGGGTTCTACACGAACGCGGAGCAGACGGCCGCGAACGTCCGCGCGTTCATCGCCGGGGCCCGCTCGGCGAACCCGGGGATCCGCCTCGTCCTGCTCCCCGTCATCCCGAACATCAGGGCCGCGTCGGACGCCCCGTTCGCCGCCGAGGTCGCCCGCTTCAACGAACTCCTCGCTAAGACGGTCGCCGACCTGGACACGGGCGGCTCCCCGCTGCTCCTGGCCTCGCCCCCGACCTCGTACGACATCGCCACGGACACCTACGACGGCACGCACCCGAACGCGAGCGGTGAGCACAAGCTGGCCGGGGCCTTCGCGGCGGCGATGGCGCAGGCGTGGGGCATCGGCGCCCCGGCCGTGCGGGCGCGGGAACTCATGCAGCCCATCGGCTGACCGCGAACTTCCCGCCCTCGCGCCGCACTTCGGCCGCGCCCGCCCCGCGGAAGTGCGCGGGCACGACAAGCTCCCGCTCGTCCGCGGCCCGGCCGAGGACCCGCACCCGGGTCGCGGCGGCCTCCCGCGGATCTACGCACAGGCAGCTGCTGTGGCCGGGTTCGAGGATCTGCACCGGGGTGTGCAGGAGATCGCCGACGAAGACCGCCCGGTCGGCGCCCGAGGCGAGGCGCAGGACGGACGAGCCCGGGGTGTGGCCGGGGGCGGCCTCCAGGGTGAGGTGGCGGTCGATGCGGTGCGTGCCGCTCCACAGCTGGGTCTGCCCGGCCCTGTCCACCGGCGCGACACTGTCCGCGAAGACGGGGTCACTGCTCTCCTCGTCGGCGCCTCGGGGCCCGAAGTGGGCGTGGTCGGCGGCGGGCATGAGATAGGTGGCGCGGGGAAAGGTGGGCACCCAATTACCGCCCTCATCCCGGGTGTTCCAGCCGACGTGGTCCGCGTGCAGGTGGGTGTTGACGACGATGTCGACGTCCTCGGGGCGGACTCCGGCGGAGGCGAGCCGGGCCAGGAAGTCGGTGTCGAGGTCCGCGAAGTGCGGGGCGTGCGGGCGCACCCGCCCGTTGCCGACGCCGGTGTCGACGAGGACGGTCCTCCCCTCGCTCCTGAGCACCCAGGTCTGTACGGCGGCCATGACCCTGCCGCTCTCCGGGTCCCAGAAGTCGGGCGCGAGCCACTCCGCGTTCTCGCGCCACCGCTGCTCGGGCATGCCGGGGACGAGTGCGGCGGCGGGGAGGAAGGGTGCCTCGAGCTCCACGACGCGAAGGACCTCGACGTCGCCGAGCATCATGGGCTCGTTGGTGGGTCCGGCCAGGCTCCCGCTCGCGCGTTCGTTCATGGGTACGTTCATGGGTACGACCGTAGGGAGCACCGGGTGAGCGCTTCAATGCCTGTTCCGCTCACTTGAATACGCGCACGCCTCACCGCCCGTTCCCTCCGCTCCCCTACGCTGCCCCCATGGACGTAGTCAGCGACGCCATCGCGTCCGCGCGCATCGGGCGCCCCGACGCCCACCGCGTCGAGGTCTCCGGCACCTGGTGCTGCCGGCTGCCCGCGTACGAGGGCGTGGGGTTCCACGTGGTCCTGGAGGGCGGCTGCTGGCTGCTGCCGGACGGCGGCGGCGCCCCGCTCACCCTCGCGGCGGGCGACGCGGTGCTGCTGCCGCGCGGGGCGGGACACGTGCTCGCGGACTCCCCCGCCGACGCCCGCGCCGTCGCACAGGCGATCCCCTTCGAGCGCTGGCGACGCGAGACGGCCGACGGCACCACGCGGCCGCCCGCCACCCACCCCGAACAGGGCGCCCGCTCCACCGAACTGCTCTGCGGCAAGTACCGCTTCGACCGCACCCACGCCCACCCCCTGTTCGCCGAACTCCCCGAGACCGTCCACCTGCCCCGCCGCGCCGGGCACCACCCCGAGCTGCAGGCGGCGATCGGCCTGCTCGGCCGCGAGACGGGCGCGTCCCTGCCCGGCGCGGACGTCGCCGTCCCCGGCCTCCTCGACCTGCTCCTCGTCTACCTGGTGCGGGCCTGGGCGACGGACCGCGCGGCAGGCCCCGGCTGGCCCGCCGCGCTCGCCGACCCGGTGGTCGCCGAGGCCCTGCGCCTCCTCCACGCGGCCCCCGAAGCCCCCTGGACCAACGCCTCGCTGGCCGCCCGCACGGGCGTCTCCCGCGCCACCCTCACCCGCCGCTTCACGGCCCTGGTGGGCCGCGCCCCGATGACGTACCTCACCTGGTGGCGCATGTCCCGGGCGGCCACGCTCCTGCGCGAGACGACACACCCCCTGGAGACGGTGGCCCGCCAGGTCGGCTACAGCTCGCCGTACGCCCTCTCGCACGCGTTCACCAGGACGTTCGGCGTCACGCCGGGGCGGTACCGGAAGGCGCCCGGCGCGCACCGCACGGCAGCCGGGGCCACGCTGGAAGGGAGAGGATTTTCCGTACCCCTCAGCAGCTGAGCAGGGAGGAGCCATGACAGCGCTCACGCGGAAGGACACCCCGGTCGCCATCGCGGACGGCGGAGTGGAGCTGCGCTTCCAGGACGTCGGCGGAGACATGTCGGTCGCCTTCGTGAGGTTTCCCGAGGGCACCGACATGGGCCCGGCCCTCAAGGGCCTGGCCGGTGACCTCTGCCCGTGCCCGCACTGGGGCTATCTCTTCAAGGGACGGCTGAAGATGCGCACGCCGGACGGCGACGAGGTCTACGAGGCGGGCGAGGCCTTCTACTGGCCGCCCGGCCACGCTCCGGTGGCCCTTGAGGACTGCGAGTACGTCGACTTCTCGCCGACCAAGGACTTCAACGAGGTGATCGAACACATCAAGGCGCAGGGAGGCTGACGGGTGCCCGACGGATGCACAGAGCGGGCCCTCGCGGCTGCGCTGTGGCACTACACGGCCACTCCGGTGGCCAAGCCGTACTACGTGCGCGGATGTGTCCCTGATCTGAACGAGCCGAGAGTCACCGTCGCCCTGTGGACCGGGCCCGCGGCACGCGAGAAGAGGAACCTCTTCCTGTCTCTCCCGTTGGTCTCCGGCGGCGTGCCCGTCTCGGCGACGCACGTCACGGTGGGGCTGTTGGGGCTGGGCCGGGGAACTCATCTGTTCGGCTTCACGGGCCGTTGGTTCGACGGCAAGCGTGTCCTCAACGGGAGCTCGCTCCTTGAGGGCGTGGCAGCATCTTGGCCGCCTGTCGAGGACGGAGAACAACTCGGGCCGAGGGGCTTCTACTTTGAGCGGCCGGGGCAGCTGAAGCAGTACTGACTCTCGTCCTGGTCTTCCTCGCTGCCATCGGTCAACGTACCGCCCGTTCAGTCGCCTCGTGCAACAGATCGCCCTCCACGTACGGGACTTCACTCGTCGGGCGTGACCGCCAGTCCAGCGGCCACGTGAAGCCGTCCAGCGCGGGCACGCCCACGTATGCGAGGTTCCCCGCGCGTCGGCTCAGCGCACGCGCGCCGACCGGCCAGGTGTACGAGTCCGCTGTCTGCGGGGGCAGCAGGAAGTAGAGGTAGCGCCCGCCTGTCGCCTCGCGGACGATCGGGCCCGCGCGGAAGTCCGTGTACTGCATCAGGTCGTAGGCGACCTGCTCGCCGAGCGCGCCTTCGATTCGTACCGCGTCGAAGTGAATGCCCGCGTGGCGCAGGGCGTGGCCCGTCGCCGGGATCCAGTCGTGGACCCTGAGTGATGAGGTTTCCGAGTTCATGCGGCAGATGCTGTCGGGCGCTCACATACTGTGACCAGGGATTCGCAGGCGTCGTGCTGCGCTGTGCACTTGGGGAGGACGTTGTGCACTCCGGTGAACGAGGTTCGGAGACGTTCGGCGCGCTGTTGCGGTTCTACCGCGAGCGGGCCGGGATCACCCTGGAGGCGCTGGGCGCGCATGTTCAGTACTCCAAGTCGCAGGTGGCGATGGTGGAGCGGGGGAAGCGACCACCCAAGGGCAAGTTGGTCGAGATTGCTGATGATGTGCTGGGTGCACAGGGTGCCCTGCTGTTGCTCGCAGAGAAGGAGTTCGGCAAGAGCGGGCTCCAACTGTGGACTGAGGACTTTCTGGAGCACGAGAAGATGGCGCTGTCCATCTACTCCTACCAGGACCATGTGATGCCGGGGTTGCTACAGACCGAGAACTACGCGCGCGCCGTGTTCAACTGCGTCTATCCCCCGCTGGACGACGACGAGATCGACGAGCGCGTGGCGAACCGTCTGGCGCGGCAGAAGCTCTTCGCCCGCAAACCCGTCGCCGTTCTCAACTTCATCGTGGAGCAGAGCGCCCTGACCCGTCCGTTGGGCGGAAACCCCGTACTCAAAGAGCAACTGTGCGGGATGGTTGAGTTCGCGGCACTTCGGAACGTCACGATCCAAGTCATGCCGCACGATAGGCAGACCCACGCGGGCCTGATGGGGCCCATGATTCTGCTGGAGACGGCCGAGCGACGACAGCTCGCCTACATCGAAGGACATAAGGGCGGCTACTTCATCACCGAGCAGCCCGACTTGGGCAACCTGCAAGGCAAGTATGGAATTCTCCGCAGCCAAGCGCTCACCCCGGAGGCTTCCGCGCAGCTCATCGAGGAGACGGCGAGCGAACTATGAGCAACGGAATGACTTGGCTCAAGAGCAGCTACAGCGTCGGCGAGGGCGAATGCCTGGAGATGGCCCCCACCCCCACCACCATCCACATCCGCGACTCAAAGCTGAACCCCACCGGCCCCACCCTCCAGATATCGCCCACCACCTGGACCGCCTTCCTCAGCGCGCCCGCGCGGCCCGCGCCCGGTCGGGCATGAGCCGCGTGGAGGCGGCGCTGCGGCGCCTGGCCTGCCGGGCGTGAGGACGGGCCGTCCGCCCGGCCGGCCGGGTCAGGCCGCCCGCGTCAGCCGGTTCGCCAGCGTCGACATCGTGTACGTACCGATGCCGAGGACGACTTCGAGGGCGTTGCGCTCGGTGTAGCCGTGGGACAGGAACGCCTTCAGGTCGTCGTCGCCCACGCCGCCCGCCGTGGCAAGCACCGTCAGCGTGAACTGCCGTACCGCTTCGAGCCGTTCGTCAGGCAGCTCCCGCTCCTCGCGCAGGGCCGTGATCACCTCCGTCCCCGCGCCCAGCTTGCGCAGCTTGCCCGTGTGCATGGTGACGCAGATGTGGCAGTCGTTGCGGGTGGCGACCGTCATGATGACGACCTCGCGGGTGACGGGCTCCAGCGTCGTACGCTCGAAGGCCGCGCTCAACTCCAGGAAGTTGTTGAGGAGTTCGGGGGACTCGGCGAGCCGCGCGACGGCGTTCGGGAGCTGCCCGAAGGCCTGGGTCACCCGCTCCATGGCGGGGCGGGACTCGGCCGGCGCGGTCTCCACGGTGTGGTCGGCGAACAAGATGTACCCCCTACTATCGACAACATGGTTGACGAACAGAAGGTAAACCAGGTTGACGATAGGCGCAAGGGGATTCCGGGAAGCGGGGAGGAGGGAGTCGAGGGCAGGGGATACGAACTCCCCTTCCTCCTCCTCGCCGGTTTCCGCTCCCTCATCGACCGTCTGCACGCCGAACTCGCCCATCAGGGCCACCCCGACCTCCGCCCCGCCCACGGCTTCGCCCTCCAGGCCATCGGCGCCCGGGGCGCCACCGCCAGCGAGATCGGCCGCCGCCTCGGCGTCTCCAAGCAGGCCGCGGGCAAGACGGTCGACCGCCTCGTCGCCCTCGGCTACGCGGCCCGCGCCGACGACCCCGCCGACGCCCGCCGCAAGCTGGTCCGCGTCACCCCGCACGGCGTCGACGCGCTGCGCCGCTCGGCGGTCGTCTTCGACGAGCTGCGGGCGGAGTGGGCGGCGTCCCTCGGCGCGGACCGCCTCCGCGACCTCGAATCCGGCCTGCGCGCGGTCGTACCGCCGGAGGCGTTCCGCCTCGACGCGGCGGGGTGGCTGGGCGGCTCGTGACCGGACGTGACCTTGCCGCCGTGCGTATCGTTGTACTGCGCGGCCGCGTTCGACCGAAGGCGGCCGGGGAGGAGCGCCACGATGACTCCTGTGGACGACAGGATCAAGATGGCCGACAACGACACCGCGCGTCTGGACGAGATGTTCGAGGCGCTTGGGCGGGGGCCCTTCGCTGAGGGGTACAAGATCGACATCATCGAGGGCGTCGTCTACATGGCGCCGCAGCAGACCAACCACTGGGACATCACCGTGGGCATCCTGGAGCAGTTGAGGACCAAATACCCGCGTCAGCGCCTGCTGTCCGACGTCCGTATCGACTATCCCGGTGAGCTGAATGCCTTCTGCAGCGACGTAGCCCTGGTCGCCGAGGGTGCCGAACGCACGAAGCGGGGCGGGTTCCTGTGCGGCGACGTCGAATTCGTCGCCGAAGTGATCTCCCGGGGCACGGACTCGAACGACTACGGCCCCAAGAAGAGCGGTTACGCCACCGCCGGAGTCGCCGTCTACCTCATCGTCGATCCCTACCAGGGCAAGTGTCACGTCTACACCCGGCCCGGCGGCGGCGACTACAACGACCACAGGAAGGTCGGCTTCGGCGACAAGGTCGACCTGACCCGCACCTTCCTCGGTCTCACCCTCGACACCTCCGACTTCTGCCGCGACTGACACGACCCCCTTGCCTAGAGCCCACTCCACCCCCTTGGCTAGGACCTCATGAAGTACACGCAGCTGGGACGCACAGGGCTCAAGGTCAGCCGGCTCACGCTCGGCACCATGAACTTCGGGCCGTTCACCAACGAACCCGACAGCCACTCGCTCATGGACACCGCGCTCGACGCGGGCGTCAACTACTTCGACACCGCCAACGTGTACGGCCAGAGCGCAGGCAAGGGCCGCACCGAGGAGATCATCGGCACCTGGTTCGCCCAGGGCGGCGAGCGGCGCGACAAGGTCGTGCTCGCCACCAAGGTGTACGGGAACATGACCGCCGACGGCGAATCCGTCTGGCCCAACCACGACCGGCTCTCCGCGCTCAACATCCGCCGCGCCGTCGAGGGCTCGCTCAAGCGCCTCCAGACCGACTACATCGACATCTACCAGTTCCACCACATCGACCGGCACACACCGATCGAGGAGATCTGGCAGGCCGTCGACGTCCTGGTCCAGCAGGGCAAGATCCTCTACGCCGGTTCCTCCAACTTCCCCGGCTACAAGATCGCCCAGGCCAACGAGGTCGCCGCGCGCCGCGGCAGCTACGGCCTGGTCAGCGAGCAGTGCCTGTATAACCTCGCCGTGCGCGACGCCGAGACAGAGGTCATCCCGGCCTCCCAGGAGTACGGCGTCGGCGTCATCCCCTGGTCGCCGCTCCACGGCGGCCTGCTCGGGGGCGCCCTGAAGAAGGCGGAGGGCGCGCGCCGCAGTGGCGGGCGGGCCGCCGCCGAGCTGGCCAAGCCGGAGGTGCGCGCGCAGGTACAGGCGTACGAGGACCTGCTCGACAAGCACGGCCTCGAACCCGGCGAGGTCGCCCTCGCCTGGCTGCTCACACGCCCCGGCGTCACCGCGCCGATCGTCGGACCGCGCACCGCCGAACAGCTCGACTCCGCGCTGCGCGCCGTCGAGCTGGAACTCTCCCCGGAGCTTCTCGACTCCCTGGACGAGATCTTCCCGGGGCCCGGCCCGTCACCGGAGTCCTTCGCCTGGTAGCCCACGGGCAGGAGGAGTACGCGGGGCGGCCTCGTTCACGGCAGGGCAGCGCAGGCCCTAGCCGCCGAACGCGGCCGCCACCGCAACCACGACGAACATCATCACGAGCACACCGGCCATGATCCGGTTTCTTGTCTTCGGGTCCACACCGTCGAGGTTAACCGCCCGCGTCCCGGAGCCGGGCGCCGCCTCCCAGTGGCCAGCGCCCGACCGTCTCGTACCTCGGCCGCTCCCCCGGCACCCCGCTCCTCGGCAGCTCACTGCGCACGAGCGTCAGCTCGTCCACCGTCCAGGACGTACCGGCGAAGGACGCGAGCGCATCGGCGTACGGCCGCAGCTCCGTCTCGCCGGAGCCGCGCGCCAGCGTCAGATGGGGGCGGTAGGGCCGGGCCTCCTCCCTCGCGAGGCCCGCCTTGCGCGCCGCCGCCTCCGCCCGCTGGGCGAGCAGCCGCAGCGCGGCCACCTCCCCCGCGACC
>NZ_WMBF01000009.1:0-44980 GCF_019400875.1 Streptomyces anatolicus
CCCGCACCCCCGCCGCCCGCAGCAGCCGCACCGGCGCGAGCCCGCGCCGCTCCGCGCTCCCGCAGCCGCCCTGCGGCAGGCAGACCACCGTCACACCGGCCGCCGCCAGCTGCTCCGCGGCCCGCGATGCCACCTCCCTCGGCAGCCGCCCGAGACCCCCGCACGGGCCGATCGTGACCCCGGCCCGCACCCCGGCCGCCATCGCCGCGAGCCGTCCGAGCCGCGCCGGATCGTCACCGTCCGTGTGCAGATCGACGGGGCAGCCGTGCTCGGCGGCCAGCTCCAGGACCGCCTCCGCGTACCCCGTCGGATCAGGGTCCAGATCCGGACAACCGCCCACTACGGAGGCGCCCATTTTCACCGCGTCCCGCAGCATCGCGAGCCCGTCGGCACCCGCGACACCGGTCAGCAGCCGAGGCACCGCGACCGCCGTCAGATCGACGAGCCCCCGCAGCGAGCGGCGCGCCTGGAGCACGGCCTCCATCGGGCCGAGCCCCTGGACGTCACCGATCCGCACCTGCGACCGCAGGGCCGTCGCCCCGTGCCCGAGCTGGAGCAGGGCCGCCTCAGTGGCCCTGCGCTGCACGTCGGGGATGTCGTACGAGACCGGGCCCGGCACGTCCGCCGACAGCGCGGTGTCACCGTGCGCGTGCGGCTCCGCGGGGGCCGGCAGCAGCAGATAGCCGCCGAGGTCCACGCGCGCGGTGTGCGCGGCCAGGCTGCCGGCCGTACCGACCGCCTCGATGCGCCCGCCGCCGAGCCGGACGTCCACGGTCCTGCCGTCGGTGAGCCGGGCGCCGCAGAGCAGCAGCGACCCGGATTCGGACATGGGATCGGAACCGGAGGAACCGGAGGAACCGGAGGAGCCGGAGGAGTGGGGCTGCTGCGGCTGGCTGTCGGGCATCGCGCTCCTGGCGTTCGGGGGCGGCTGCTGGCGTTCGGGGCATCAAGATCACGCAGCGTGTGCCGAGCCTAGGACGGTGAAAGGTCCGCTTCGAGGAGGAGCGCAATAGTCGTACCGGTGTGGTGCCACGGGCTTACGGGTGTGGCGCCAGGGGGTGGGTGAGGTCTCCGGAGAGGCCTGGGACGGCCCTGTCGATCCCCCCGGACGGCCCTGGCGAAACGGATTTGGGCGATCGGCGACCAACCGTGTAATGTCTTCATCGCTCGCCCCAATAGCTCAGTCGGTAGAGCGTCTCCATGGTAAGGAGAAGGTCTGCGGTTCGATTCCGCATTGGGGCTCTGATGTCGAGTGATCCTCGCCTTCGTGGCGGGGAGATCCGGCATCGCAGCGGTGTAGCTCAGTCGGTAGAGCAAGCGGCTCATAATCGCTGTGTCACCGGTTCAAGTCCGGTCACCGCTACTCCTGGTAGCCGATTGTGGGGTCGGTCCTTCGATCGGCTACTCTTTTATGCGTTCATCCGTCCATCCGTCCGTCCAAGGAGCACTCACGTGGCTGCCACCGACGTCCGCCCGAAGATCACGCTGGCCTGCGTGGAGTGCAAGGAGCGGAACTACATCACCAAGAAGAACCGGCGTAACGACCCGGACCGTCTTGAGATGAAGAAGCACTGCCCGCGCTGCAACTCGCACACTGCTCACCGCGAAACGCGCTGACACACAGGCTCGTACACGAGGCCGTCCCCGTTCGTCGGGGGCGGCCTCGCGTCGTTTTGCACGGTTCCACAGAAAACCAACCACAGGAGGTACCGAGTCCATGGCGCTCGACCAGTCCTTCGTGGGGCGGTCCTATCCGCCCACCGATCCTTATGAGGTCGGCCGGGAAAAGATCCGCGAGTTCGCCGAGGCGGTGGGCGACGCCAATCCCGCGTACACCGACTCGGAAGCCGCCAAGGCGCTCGGTCATCCCGATGTGATCGCCCCGCCGACTTTTGTGTTCGCGATCACTTTCAAGGCCGCCGGGCAGGTCATACAGGACCCTCAGCTGGGGCTCGACTACAGCCGCGTCGTCCACGGCGACCAGAAGTTCGCCTACACCCGCCCCGTGCACGCGGGTGACCGGCTCACGGTCACCTCGACCATCGAGGCCGTCAAGTCGCTCGCGGGCAACGACATCCTGGACGTCCGCGGCGACGTCCACGACGAGGCCGGAGAGCACGTCGTGACCGCCTGGACGAAGCTCGTCGCGCGTGCGGCGGAGCCCGCGGCAGAGGAGGCCTGAGGCGATGACGGCGAAGATTTCCTACGACGAGGTCGAGGTCGGCACCGAGCTGCCGGCGCGGACCTTCCCCGTGACACGCGCCACGCTCGTCCAGTACGCGGGCGCCTCCGGGGACTTCAACCCGATCCACTGGAACGAGAAGTTCGCGCTCGAGGTCGGCCTTCCCGACGTCATCGCGCACGGCATGTTCACCATGGCCGAGGCGATCCGTGTGGTCACCGACTGGGCGGGTGACCCGGGAGCGGTCGTCGAGTACGGCGTGCGCTTCACCAAGCCCGTCGTCGTCCCCAACGACGACAAGGGCGCCACCATCGACGTCAGCGCCAAGGTCGCGGCCAAGCTGGACGACCGGTGCGTCCGGGTCGACCTCCTCGCCAAGAGCGGCGACCAGAAGGTCCTCGGCATGTCACGGGCGGTCGTACGGCTGGCCTGACGGCCACCGGACCGGGCTCCGCGCCCGCGGAACGGCCCCGCGGAAACGGCCCCGCCAGGACCGGCGGGGCCGTTCTCGTACTCTTGGGCACGTGCAGGAACTCCATGACGCCCCCCTCGCCCCGCTGACCACCTTCCGCCTCGGTGGCCCCGCGACCCGTCTGATCACCGCGACGACCGACGCCGAGGTGATCGCCGCCGTCCGCGAGGCCGACGACGCCGGGACCCCGCTGCTGCTCATCGGCGGCGGCTCGAACCTGGTCATCGGCGACAAGGGCTTCGACGGGACCGCCCTGCGCATCGCCACCAAGGGCTTCGCACTCGACGGCACGGAGCTGGAGCTGGCCGCCGGCGAGATCTGGACGGACGCGGTCGCCCGCACCGTCGAGGCGGGCCTCGCGGGCATCGAGTGCCTCGCCGGGATCCCCGGCTCCGCGGGCGCGACCCCCATCCAGAACGTGGGGGCGTACGGCCAGGAAGTGTCGTCGACGATCACCGAGGTGATCGCCTACGACCGCAAGACGCACGAGACGGTCGTCATTCCGAACGCCGAGTGCGCCTTCTCGTACCGCCACAGCCGCTTCAAGGCCGACCCCGAGCGCTTCGTGGTCCTGCGGGTCCGCTTCCGGCTCGAGGACGCGCAGGGCATGAGCGCCCCCATCAAGTACCCCGAGACGGCCCGCACGCTCGGCGTCGAGGCGGGGGAGCGGGTCCCGGCCACGGTCGCCCGGGAGACCGTCCTGAAGCTCCGCGCGGGCAAGGGCATGGTGCTCGACCCCGAGGACCACGACAGCTGGTCGGCCGGGTCCTTCTTCACCAACCCGATCCTCACCGACGAGGAGTTCGCGGCCTTCCACGCGCGCGTGGCGGACCGCCTCGGCCCGGACGTCGCCCCGCCCGCCTTCCCGACGGGCGACGGCCGCGTCAAGACCTCCGCCGCCTGGCTCATCGACAAGGCGGGCTTCACCAAGGGCTACGGAGAGGGCCGGGCCCGCATCTCCACCAAGCACACCCTCGCCCTCACCAACCGCGGCGGCGCGACCACCGAGGACCTGCTGGCCCTCGCCCGCGAAGTCGTCGCCGGGGTACGGGACGCCTTCGGGGTCACGCTGGTCAACGAGCCGGTGACGGTGGGCGTCAGCCTGTAGAGAGCCACGCGTCGACTCCGGAGAGCAGCTTCTCCCGTACGTCGACGGGGGCGGCCGAGCCGCGGATCGACTGCCGCGCCAGCTCGGCAAGCCCGGCGTCGTCGAAGCCGTGGTGCTCGCGCGCGATCTCGTACTGGGCGGCCAGCCGCGACCCGAAGAGCAGCGGGTCGTCGGCGCCGAGCGCCATCGGCACCCCGGCGTCGAAGAGCGTGCGCAGCGGCACGTCCTGCGGCTTCTCGTAGACCCCCAGGGCGACGTTGGACGCCGGGCACACCTCGCACGTGATGCCCCGGTCCGCGAGCCGCTTCAGGAGCCGCGGGTCCTCGGCGGCCCGCACCCCGTGCCCGATCCGTGCCGCCCCCAGGTCGTCCAGGCAGTCCCGGACCGAGGCGGGCCCGGTCAGCTCGCCGCCGTGCGGCGCCGCGAGGAGCCCGCCCTCGCGCGCGATGGCGAACGCCCGGTCGAAGTCCCGCGCCATGCCGCGCCGCTCGTCGTTGGAGAGCCCGAAGCCGACGATGCCCCGGTCCGCGTAGCGCACCGCGAGACGGGCCAGTGTGCGCGCGTCCAGCGGGTGCTTCATGCGGTTCGCGGCGACGAGGACCCGGATCCCGAGGCCGGTCTCCCGCGAGGCGCTGTCGACCGCGTCCAGGATGACCTCGAGGGCCGGGATGAGCCCGCCGAGCCGCGGCGCGTACGAGGTCGGGTCGACCTGGATCTCCAGCCACCCCGAGCCGTCGCGCAGATCCTCCTCCGCGGCCTCCCGCACAAGACGCTGGATGTCCTCGGGCTCACGCAGACAGGAGCGCGCGGCGTCATAGAGCCGCTGGAAGCGGAACCAGCCGCGTTCATCGGTGGCGCGCAGCTTCGGCGGTTCGGCGCCGGTCAGCGCCTCCGGGAGCCGCACCCCGTACTTGTCGGCGAGTTCGAGCAGGGTGGCCGGCCGCATCGACCCGGTGAAGTGCAGGTGCAGATGGGCCTTCGGCAGCTCGCTTACGTCTCGTACACGCTCCATTCGAGGATCTTGCCGTACGTACCTGGGGTCCCGGTAGCGGCTTTCCCCCTTCGGGTCCGCCCCCGAACGAAGAAACGGGCCGCCTCCCCGGGACGGAGAGACGGCCCGCACGCGCGCGTGGAGCGCTGTTTCGCGCCGGAAGCCGGGACCTCAGTCGCGGGCCTCCGACAGAAGCTTCTGGATCCGCGAGACGCCCTCGACGAGGTCCTCGTCACCGAGCGCATAGGAAAGACGCAGATAGCCCGGCGTACCGAAGGCCTCGCCCGGGACGACCGCGACCTCGGCCTCCTCCAGGATCAGCGCGGCCAGCTCGACCGAGTCCTGCGGGCGCTTGCCCCGGATCTCCTTGCCGATCAGGCCCTTCACCGAGGGGTAGGCGTAGAAGGCGCCCTCGGGCTCGGGGCAGATGACGCCCTGGATGTCGTTGAGCATCCGCACGATGGTCTTGCGGCGCCGGTCGAAGGCCTCGCGCATCTTCTCGACGGCCACCAGGTCACCGGAGACGGCCGCGAGCGCGGCGGCCTGCGCGACGTTCGAGACGTTGGACGTGGCGTGCGACTGGAGGTTCGTCGCGGCCTTCACGACGTCCCTCGGGCCGATGATCCAGCCGACCCGCCAGCCGGTCATCGCGTACGTCTTCGCGACGCCGTTGACCACGATGCACTTGTCGCGCAGCTCGGGGAGGATCGCGGGGAGCGAGGTGAACGTCGCGTCTCCGTAGACGAGGTGTTCGTAGATCTCGTCGGTCATCACCCACAGGCCGTGCTCGACGGCCCAGCGGCCGATCGCCTCGGCGTCGGCCTCACTGTAGACGGCGCCCGTGGGGTTCGACGGCGAGACGAAGAGCACCACCTTCGTGCGCTCCGTACGGGCGGCCTCCAGCTGCTCGACGGAGACGCGGTAACCGGTGGTCTCGTCGGCGACGACCGGGACCGGGACACCGCCGGCGAGACGGATCGACTCCGGATACGTCGTCCAGTAGGGGGCCGGGACGATGACCTCGTCACCCGGGTCGAGGATCGCGGCGAACGCTTCGTAGATGGCCTGCTTGCCGCCGTTCGTCACCAGGATCTGCGAGGCGTCCACCTCGTACCCGGAGTCGCGCAGGGTCTTCGTGGCGATGGCCGCCTTCAGCTCGGGGAGGCCGCCGGCCGGCGTGTAGCGGTGGAACTTCGGGTTCTTGCAGGCCTCGACGGCCGCCTCGACGATGTAGTCCGGAGTGGGGAAGTCGGGCTCACCCGCGCCGAAGCCGATCACCGGGCGCCCGGCGGCCTTGAGGGCCTTGGCCTTGGCGTCGACGGCGAGGGTCGCGGACTCGGAGATCGCGCCGATGCGCGCGGACACCCGGCGCTCGGTCGGAGAAGTTTCAGCGCTCATGACCCCATCGTTCCAGACCTGAAACGCCCCCGGCGCGCGGGTTTCCAAGACCATCGCAGCCCATCTTGTTCGACGGGGCGCCGCAGACCACGTACACTCACTGCTCGTTGGCCCTCACCGGCCGCACCCTCTCGACGCACTCCGTGCACATGGGCGGATGCGGTAGGTTGGGGGAAATCAAAGGGTCGTAGCTCAATTGGTAGAGCACTGGTCTCCAAAACCAGCGGTTGGGGGTTCAAGTCCCTCCGGCCCTGCTACACACTCCTTCGCCAGGATGTGTGCGCATGTACGTACTGCATTGCACCGCCGTGCGGCTCAACCGGGCGCGGCACGGCCACGACCCGGAATCAGGTGAGGACGAGTGACGGACGCCGTGGGCTCCATCGACATGCCTGATGCCCAGGACGAGGCGCCGGAGTCCAAGAAGAAGGCCCGTAAGGGCGGCAAGCGCGGCAAGAAGGGCCCCTTCGGCCGTCTCGCGCTCTTCTACCGCCAGATCGTCGCGGAGCTCCGCAAGGTCGTCTGGCCGACTCGCAGCCAGCTCACGACCTACACCACAGTGGTGATTGTCTTCGTCGTCATCATGATCGGTCTTGTGACCGTGATTGACTATGGCTTCAGCCACGCTGTCAAGTACATCTTCGGCTGAGCCGAGAGCGAAGGGCGCCGTTCCTGGCGCCCCTTTCGCGCGTTCCACCCCTCTGTATCCAGGAAGAAGCAGCCACCGTGTCTGACCCGAATCTGAACGACGCCGTTGAGCCTCGCGGAGAGGACGCGGAGTCCGTGGAGGACCAGCTCGACATCGTCGAGGCGGCGGACGCCGTGGAGCCGGATCAGGCCGAGGCCGCCGATGCCGCCGCGGGCCAGCCCGCCGAGGAGGCGGCCGTCCACCTGGAGGACGACGCCGAGGCTGTCGCCGAGACCGCGGACGACGAGACCGCGGACGACCTGGTCGCCGACGACCTCGACGCCGAGGCCGCCGACGCCGAGGCCGAGACCGCCGACGAAGAGGCCGCCGTCGAGGAGAGCGTCGAGGAGGAGGCCGCGCCGGTCGACCCGATCGCCGCCCTGCGCGAGGAGCTGCGCACCCTCCCCGGCGAGTGGTACGTCATCCACACCTACGCCGGTTACGAGAACCGCGTGAAGACCAACCTCGAGCAGCGTGCGGTCTCGCTCAACGTCGAGGACTTCATCTTCCAGGCCGAGGTGCCGCAGGAAGAGGTCGCCCAGATCAAGAACGGCGAGCGCAAGACGATCCGCCAGAACAAGCTCCCCGGCTACGTGCTGGTGCGCATGGACCTGACGAACGAGTCCTGGGGCGTCGTCCGCAACACCCCCGGCGTCACCGGCTTCGTGGGCAACGCCTACGACCCGTACCCGCTGACCCTGGACGAGATCGTCAAGATGCTCGCCCCCGAGGCCGAGGAGAAGGCCGCCCGCGAGGCCGCCGAGGCCGAGGGCAAGCCGGCTCCCGCCCGCAAGGTCGAGGTCCAGGTCCTGGACTTCGAGGTCGGCGACTCGGTCACCGTCACCGACGGTCCGTTCGCGACGCTGCAGGCGACGATCAACGAGATCAACGCCGACTCGAAGAAGGTCAAGGGTCTCGTCGAGATCTTCGGCCGCGAGACCCCGGTCGAGCTGAGCTTCGACCAGATCCAGAAGAACTAGCCCGCGGCCCTCGCGGCTGCCACGGCTTCCTCTGGAACACACGCCTCCGAACAGGTCAGACGGGCTGCCAAAGCCGGTCTGACCTGCTCGGTTTTTAGCCGCGCGACTATACCCGTTATCGTTGTGCGGTATGCCTCCATCCGGATGACCGGATGGCCGGCTGAAAACTCTCACTAGGACCCGGAGAGAGCAATGCCTCCCAAGAAGAAGAAGGTCACGGGGCTTATCAAGCTCCAGATCCAGGCTGGTGCCGCCAACCCGGCCCCGCCGGTCGGCCCCGCGCTGGGCCAGCACGGCGTCAACATCATGGAGTTCTGCAAGGCCTACAACGCCGCGACCGAGTCGCAGCGTGGCTGGGTGATCCCGGTGGAGATCACGGTCTACGAAGACCGTTCCTTCACCTTCATCACCAAGACGCCGCCGGCCGCCAAGATGATCCTCAAGGCCGCTGGTGTCGAGAAGGGCTCCGGCGAGCCCCACAAGACCAAGGTCGCCAAGGTCACCGAGGCGCAGATCCGTGAGATCGCGCAGACCAAGATGGAAGACCTCAACGCCAACGACCTGGACGCCGCGTCGAAGATCATCGCCGGCACCGCCCGTTCCATGGGCATCACGGTCGAGGGCTGAGACTCCTCCCCCCGTCTGACCTTTCTCCAGTGGTAGGGCCAAGCGCTGGCCCGCACCACGACTCCATACCTGAACACACCAGGAGCAGAAGTGAAGCGCAGCAAGACTCTCCGCGCTGCGGACGCCAAGATCGACCGGGAGAAGCTGTACGCCCCGCTCGAGGCCGTCCGTCTCGCCAAGGAGACCTCCGCGACCAAGTTCGACGGCACCGTCGAGGTCGCCATGCGTCTGGGCGTCGACCCGCGCAAGGCCGACCAGATGGTCCGTGGCACCGTGAACCTCCCGCACGGCACCGGCAAGACCGCCCGGGTCCTGGTCTTCGCGACCGGTGACCGTGCTGCGGCCGCGGAAGCCGCTGGCGCCGACATCGTCGGCTCCGACGAGCTGATCGACGAGGTCGCGAAGGGCCGCCTGGACTTCGACGCCGTCGTCGCCACCCCGGACCTCATGGGCAAGGTCGGCCGCCTCGGCCGCGTGCTCGGTCCGCGTGGTCTGATGCCGAACCCGAAGACCGGCACCGTGACCCCCGATGTCGTCAAGGCTGTCAACGACATCAAGGGCGGCAAGATCGAGTTCCGCGTCGACAAGCACTCGAACCTGCACTTCATCATCGGCAAGGTGTCCTTCGACGACACCAAGCTGGTGGAGAACTACGCCGCGGCCCTGGAGGAGATCCTCCGTCTGAAGCCGTCGGCCGCCAAGGGCCGCTACATCAAGAAGGCCGCCATCACCACCACGATGGGCCCCGGCATCCCGCTGGACTCGAACCGCACCCGCAACCTCCTCGTCGAGGAGGACCCGGCCGCTGTCTGAAACTGACGGCAGCCGCGTCGCGCACGCGTTCTCTGGACGGGCCCCGCAACCTTTCGAGGTGCGGGGCCCGTCCTGTTTGTGTACAAGCCTTTCGGATACGACGTCTGAGACGGGCCCGCGCCGGTGCGCGCGGGCGTCACATAGCCAAGGGGTGGGACGAGATGAACAGCACGACCATGCGGCGTACGGGCCTTTCGATCGCGGTGGCGGCCGCGCTGACGGGCCTGGCGGCCTGCGGCTCGGGCGACTCGGGCGGTTCCTCGGACAAGGCCGGGGGAGCGAAGGACAAGGGCGGGATAAACGCCAGTCCGATAGCCGCCCTGCGCACGGTCGAGAAGTCGACCGACAGCGCGGACACCGCCCGGATCGACGGCACGACCACCATGGGCTCGCAGGCGTCCATGGACATGAAGGGCGTCATGGGCTGGTCCGACGGCATCACGGGCGAGGTCACGGTGACCTTCACCGGCGGCGCGCAGGCCCAGCAGATGCAGCAGATGGGCCAGTCGAAGATCGACTACCGCTATCTGAAGAACGGCTTCTACGCGAACATGGGCGACAAGTTCGCGGCCCAGGCGGGCGGGGGCAAGCACTGGCTTGAGTACGACTACGACACGCTGGCCGAGATGAGCGGGGCCGCGGGCCAGGCCTTCCAGGACCAGATGCAGAACACCACGCCCAACCAGTCGGTGAAGATGCTGCTGGCCTCCGGTGACGTGAAGCGCGTCGGCGAGGAGGAGGTCCGCGGGACGAAGGCCACCCACTACTCCGGAGAGGTCGGCATCGCGGACTTCACCGCCAAGAGCACGAACCTCGACAAGGACCAGCTGACCGAGCTGAAGAAGCAGTTCGAGCAGGCCGGCATGGAGACGCAGACGATCGACATCTGGGTCAACGACGACGATCTGCTGGTCAAGAAGGTCGAGAAGGCCGACACCAAGAACGGCGCCTTCTCCCAGACGGCGTACTACAGCGACTACGGCACCCCGCTCTCCGTCCAGAAGCCGCCGGCCTCGGACACGGTGAGCTTCAAGGACGTCATGAACAAGCAGCCCGCCGCCTGAAGACGAGCCGGCTCGCGCCCCTGACCACCGGATAACCCGGAGGAAGGCGCCGCTTTCCTTCGGGTAATCTCGGCCCACCGCAGTAAGTGGATCAAATGTTCTGGTTTTCCTAGGGGTGGGGTCATGAGTCTTTCCGTACGTATGGGACGCAAGAGAACCGCGAGTGCCGCGCTCGCGGCCGTGCTGCTCGCCGGTGGCGCGGTCGGCTGTGGGTCGGAGAAGTCCGACAAGGCGGGGGAGGACATGGCGCCGGCGGCGGCCGTGAAGAAGGCCGCGGAGAAGACCGAGGACCTCACCTCGTTCACCTTCCGGATGAAGGGCACCGTCCCGGGGGACGGGAAGGTCCGGGCCGACGCGGCGATGAGCACCGAGCCGCTCGCCATGAGCATGAAGATGTCCGCGCCCGACCAGGGCCCGGAGAAGATGGAGCTGCGCTACGTCGACGGCGCGGTCTACCTCGGCGGCGGCAAGGAAGCCGCCAAGGAGATGGACGGCAAGAGCTGGATCAAGTTCGACGCCGCGGCCATGGGCAAGGCCGGCGGCAAGCCCGCAGCCACCTCGGCGGCCGGGCAGGCCGACAACAACCCGGCCGACCAGTCCACGCTCCTGACCAACTCCAAGGACCTGAAGAAGGTCGGCAGCGAGTCGGTCGGCGGCGTCGAGACCACCCACTACGCCGGCACGGTGACGCTGGACCGGATCCGCGAGCTCGCCAAGGACAAGGACGCGGCCGCCCGCAAGCGTGACGAGAAGTCCATCAAGCAGTACGAGGACATGGGCATCGAGAAGCTCACGATGGACCTGTGGGTCGACGGCGAGGACCACACCAAGCAGTTCCGCGCCCGCGGCAAGGGCGACAAGGGCCCCCTCGACATGACCATCACCTTCGTCGACTACAACAAGCCGGTGAACGTCCAGGCTCCGCCGAAGAAGCTGGTCATGGACCTCGGCAAGGAGATGAAGGGCATCGAGGGCTGACCAGGTTTGAACGGGGACCGGCCCGATTTGCCTGACCCGAACCTCTTCACGTAGTCTTCCCCAGAAGCCAAAGACCGCTGGTCGTTGCTGTGTTCTCACCTGAGGGTGCAGTGGCCGAAGGATCCGCTGAAACTGCGGACGACCCGCGTAGGTGACTGTGGAAGTACTCCCGGACGGGATTCTGTCCGGTTGAGTTCACGCCCCGTGCGCCTGCGCCGGGGCGTCTCGTTTTTCCCAGCCCCTTCTGAGCGGTCCTCATCACCCGGAAGGAGGCCGACGCTCATGCCGACGCCCGACAAGGCTGCCGCGGTAGCCGAGCTCACGGACAAGTTCCGCAGCTCGAACGCCGCCGTGCTGACCGAGTACCGGGGTCTCACCGTGGCCCAGCTCAAGCAGCTGCGCCGTTCCCTCGGTGAGAACTCCGAGTACGCCGTGGTGAAGAACACGCTGACCAAGATCGCGGCCAACGAGGCCGGGATCAACACGCTCGACGACCTGTTCACGGGTCCGACGGCGGTCGCCTTCGTCACCGGTGACCCGGTGGAGTCGGCGAAGGGTCTTCGTGACTTCGCCAAGGAGAACCCCAACCTCGTCATCAAGGGCGGTGTCCTTGACGGCAAGGCGCTGTCCGCCGATGAGATCAAGAAGCTCGCGGACCTCGAGTCCCGCGAGGTTCTGCTCGCCAAGCTGGCGGGCGCCATGAAGGGCAAGCAGTCGCAGGCTGCCGCGCTCTTCCAGGCGCTTCCCTCGAAGTTCGTCCGCACCGCGGAGGCGCTTCGTGCCAAGAAGGCCGAGCAGGGCGGTGCCGAGTAACTCGGCTCGCACACTGACCGCCGCCTGAGGCGACGGTCATCGCGGGCCCCACGTACGCCCGCCTCCAAATACACCCGGCACCTGCCGAATTAGTGGAAGGACGCCATCATGGCGAAGCTGTCCCAGGACGACCTGCTTGAGCAGTTCGAAGGCATGACCCTCATCGAGCTCTCCGAGTTCGTGAAGGCCTTCGAGGAGAAGTTCGACGTCACCGCCGCCGCCCCGGTCGCCGTTGCCGCTGGTGGCGCCGCTGCCGCCCCGGCCGAGGCCGAGGCCGAGCAGGACGAGTTCGACGTCATCCTCACCGGCGCCGGCGAGAAGAAGATCCAGGTCATCAAGGTCGTGCGTGAGCTGACCTCGCTGGGCCTGAAGGAGGCCAAGGACCTCGTCGACGGCACCCCGAAGCCGGTCCTCGAGAAGGTCGCCAAGGACGCCGCGGAGAAGGCTGCCGAGTCCCTCAAGGCTGCCGGCGCCTCCGTCGAGGTCAAGTGACCTCACGAGTCGTCTGACTCTCTTGACCGCACGTACGGCGGAAACGCTGTAACGCGCGGGACGCCAAGGGCGATCACCCATGTGGGTGGTCGCCTTTCGGCGTTCCCGGGCATGCGCGTGAGGGCGCCTTGCGATGTCGGTCCCGGCGAGTATGGTGATCTTCGTTGTGCCTCCGAGCGGCCCGTGACGGTGACGCTCTCAGGGCCAAGTCGGGGCAAGGGGGGCCTTGACGAACCGCACGCAGCGCGCAATTCTCAGGACGCGTCGTCACAACGATCCGCATCCGAGGCATGGATCGGTGGCGAAGAGGGCAGTATCGATGTGCATCGAGGGCGTGGCTTGCAGCAGGGGTTGAGAAAAACGAGGGTCTCCCAGAACCCGCACTGGACATCAGTGGGCCTACTGGCTACACTGACCCTTTGCGCTGCCTGTTAGCTGCCTCCTGCCCGTCACCAGGGGCATGACCATGCTTGAGCACTGTGGACCGGATCTTCCCTGACCTGGGATTTTCTGTCCCTGTGTCCCGCCTGGGACCGGTACGCGCGTAGTGAGTCCGAGCCCTCGGAAGGACCCCCTCTTGGCCGCCTCGCGCACTGCCTCGACCGCGAATACGAACAACGGCGCCAGCACCGCCCCGCTGCGCATTTCCTTTGCAAAGATCAAGGAGCCCCTCGAGGTTCCGAACCTTCTTGCGCTGCAGACCGAGAGCTTTGACTGGCTGCTCGGCAACGACGCGTGGAAGGCTCGTGTCGAGGCGGCTCTTGAAAGCGGACAGGACGTCCCCACCAAGTCCGGTCTGGAGGAGATCTTCGAGGAGATCTCCCCGATCGAGGACTTCTCCGGGTCGATGTCCCTGACGTTCCGCGACCACCGCTTCGAGCCTCCCAAGAACTCGATCGACGAGTGCAAGGAGCGCGACTTCACGTTCGCCGCCCCGCTCTTCGTCACCGCCGAGTTCACCAACAACGAGACCGGCGAGATCAAGTCCCAGACGGTCTTCATGGGCGACTTCCCGCTCATGACCAACAAGGGCACCTTCGTCATCAACGGCACCGAGCGTGTCGTCGTGTCGCAGCTGGTCCGTTCGCCGGGTGTCTACTTCGATTCCTCGATCGACAAGACGTCCGACAAGGACATCTTCTCCGCCAAGATCATCCCGTCCCGGGGTGCCTGGCTGGAGATGGAGATCGACAAGCGCGACATGGTCGGTGTGCGCATCGACCGCAAGCGCAAGCAGTCGGTCACCGTTCTGCTCAAGGCTCTCGGTTGGACGACCGAGCAGATCCTCGAGGAGTTCGGCGAGTACGAGTCCATGCGCGCCACCCTGGAGAAGGACCACACCCAGGGCCAGGACGACGCGCTGCTCGACATCTACCGCAAGCTCCGTCCGGGCGAGCCGCCGACCCGTGAGGCCGCTCAGACGCTGCTCGAGAACCTCTACTTCAACCCCAAGCGCTACGACCTCGCGAAGGTCGGCCGCTACAAGGTCAACAAGAAGCTGGGTGCGGACGCTCCGCTCGACGCGGGCATCCTCACGGTCGAGGACATCATCGCCTCGATCAAGTACCTGGTGAAGCTGCACGCCGGTGAGACCGAGACCGTTGGCGACAGCGGTACGTCGATCGTCGTCGAGACCGACGACATCGACCACTTCGGCAACCGCCGTCTGCGCAACGTCGGCGAGCTCATCCAGAACCAGGTCCGCACGGGTCTGGCTCGTATGGAGCGCGTCGTCCGCGAGCGCATGACGACCCAGGACGTCGAGGCGATCACGCCGCAGACCCTGATCAACATTCGCCCGGTCGTGGCGTCGATCAAGGAATTCTTCGGCACCTCGCAGCTGTCGCAGTTCATGGACCAGAACAACCCGCTGTCGGGTCTCACCCACAAGCGCCGTCTGTCGGCGCTTGGCCCGGGTGGTCTCTCCCGTGAGCGGGCCGGCTTCGAGGTCCGTGACGTGCACCCGTCTCACTACGGCCGCATGTGCCCCATCGAGACGCCCGAAGGCCCGAACATCGGTCTGATCGGTTCGCTCGCCTCCTACGGCCGCGTCAACGCGTTCGGCTTCGTCGAGACGCCGTACCGCAAGGTCGTCGAGGGCCAGGTCACCGACGACGTCGACTACCTGACGGCCGACGAGGAGGACCGCTTCGTCATCGCGCAGGCCAACGCGCCGCTGACGGACGACCTCCACTTCGCCGAGGCCCGCGTCCTGATCCGCCGCCGTGGCGGCGAGATCGACTACGTGCCCGGCACGGACGTCGACTACATGGACGTCTCGCCGCGCCAGATGGTGTCCGTCGCGACCGCGATGATCCCCTTCCTGGAGCACGACGACGCCAACCGTGCCCTCATGGGCGCGAACATGATGCGTCAGGCCGTGCCGCTGATCACCGCCGAGGCCCCCCTCGTCGGCACCGGCATGGAGTACCGCTGCGCGGTCGACGCCGGTGACGTGATCAAGGCCGAGAAGGCGGGTGTGGTCCAGGAGGTCTCCGCGGACTACGTCACCGTCACCAACGACGACGGCACGTACACCACGTACCGCATCGCCAAGTTCTCCCGGTCGAACCAGGGCACCTCCGTCAACCAGAAGGTTGTCGTCGACGAGGGCGCCCGCGTGATCGAGGGCCAGGTCCTGGCCGACGGTCCCGCGACCGAAGAGGGCGAGATGGCCCTCGGCAAGAACCTGCTCGTGGCGTTCATGCCCTGGGAGGGTCACAACTACGAGGACGCGATCATCCTGTCGCAGCGCCTCGTGCAGGACGACGTCCTCTCCTCGATCCACATCGAGGAGCACGAGGTCGACGCCCGTGACACCAAGCTCGGCCCGGAGGAGATCACCCGGGACATCCCGAACGTCTCCGAGGAGGTCCTCGCCGACCTCGACGAGCGCGGCATCATCCGCATCGGTGCCGAGGTCGTCGCCGGCGACATCCTCGTCGGCAAGGTCACGCCCAAGGGTGAGACCGAGCTGACCCCCGAGGAGCGCCTGCTCCGCGCGATCTTCGGTGAGAAGGCGCGCGAGGTGCGCGACACCTCGCTGAAGGTGCCGCACGGTGAGATCGGCAAGGTCATCGGCGTCCGCGTCTTCGACCGCGAAGAGGGCGACGAGCTGCCCCCGGGCGTCAACCAGCTGGTCCGTGTCTACGTGGCCCAGAAGCGCAAGATCACCGACGGTGACAAGCTCGCCGGCCGCCACGGCAACAAGGGTGTTATCTCGAAGATCCTTCCGATCGAGGACATGCCGTTCCTCGAGGACGGAACTCCGGTCGACATCATCCTCAACCCGCTGGGTGTGCCGTCCCGAATGAACCCGGGACAGGTCCTCGAGATCCACCTCGGCTGGCTCGCCAGCCGCGGCTGGGACGTCTCCGGCCTCGGTGACGAGTGGGCGCAGCGCCTCCAGGCCATCGGCGCCGACAAGGTCGACCCCGGCACGAACGTCGCCACCCCCGTCTTCGACGGTGCGCGTGAGGACGAGCTGGCCGGCCTGCTCCAGCACACGATCCCGAACCGCGACGGCGAGCGCATGGTGCTCCCCTCCGGCAAGGCGCAGCTGTTCGACGGCCGCTCCGGCGAGCCGTTCCCGGACCCGATCTCGGTCGGGTACATGTACATCCTCAAGCTGCACCACCTGGTCGACGACAAGCTGCACGCGCGTTCGACCGGTCCGTACTCGATGATCACCCAGCAGCCGCTGGGTGGTAAGGCCCAGTTCGGTGGTCAGCGCTTCGGTGAGATGGAGGTGTGGGCGCTTGAGGCTTATGGCGCCGCGTACGCCCTCCAGGAGCTCCTGACGATCAAGTCCGACGACGTGACCGGCCGCGTGAAGGTCTACGAGGCCATCGTCAAGGGCGAGAACATCCCCGAGCCCGGCATCCCTGAGTCCTTCAAGGTGCTCATCAAGGAAATGCAGTCGCTCTGCCTCAACGTGGAGGTGCTGTCCTCGGACGGCATGTCCATCGAGATGCGCGACACCGACGAGGACGTCTTCCGCGCGGCGGAGGAGCTCGGCATCGACCTGTCCCGGCGCGAGCCGAGCAGCGTCGAAGAGGTCTGACGGGTCTGGTCGGGGCCTCCTCGTGAGGCCCCGGCCCTGCCCCGGACCCGTACAGACCATGATTGAGACTCGACCCCGAAAGAGGGATTGACGACAAAGTGCTCGACGTCAACTTCTTCGACGAGCTGCGGATCGGCCTTGCCACCGCGGACGACATCCGACAGTGGTCCCACGGCGAGGTCAAGAAGCCGGAGACCATCAACTACCGCACGCTCAAGCCCGAGAAGGACGGACTCTTCTGCGAGAAGATCTTCGGCCCGACCCGGGACTGGGAGTGCTACTGCGGCAAGTACAAGCGTGTCCGCTTCAAGGGCATCATCTGTGAGCGCTGTGGCGTAGAGGTCACCCGCGCCAAGGTGCGCCGCGAGCGGATGGGCCACATTGAGCTGGCCGCTCCCGTCACCCACATCTGGTACTTCAAGGGCGTCCCCTCGCGCCTGGGCTACCTCCTCGACCTCGCCCCGAAGGACCTCGAGAAGGTCATCTACTTCGCGGCGTACATGATCACGTTCGTGGACGAGGAGCGTCGCACCCGCGACCTGCCGTCCCTGGAGGCGCACGTCTCCGTAGAGCGTCAGCAGATCGAGAACCGTCGCGACTCCGACCTGGAGGCCCGCGCCAAGAAGCTCGAGACCGACCTGGCCGAGCTCGAGGCCGAGGGCGCCAAGGCCGACGTGCGCCGCAAGGTGCGCGAAGGCGCCGAGCGCGAGATGAAGCAGCTGCGCGACCGTGCCCAGCGCGAGATCGACCGTCTCGACGAGGTGTGGAACCGCTTCAAGAACCTCAAGGTCCAGGACCTCGAGGGCGACGAGCTGCTCTACCGCGAGCTGCGTGACCGCTTCGGCACGTACTTCGACGGCTCCATGGGTGCCGCTGCCCTGCAGAAGCGCCTGGAGTCCTTCGACCTCGACGAGGAGGCCGAGCGCCTCCGCGAGATCATCCGTACCGGCAAGGGCCAGAAGAAGACCCGTGCGCTCAAGCGCCTCAAGGTCGTCTCCGCGTTCCTGCAGACCAGCAACAGCCCCAAGGGCATGGTGCTCGACTGCGTGCCGGTCATCCCGCCGGACCTGCGTCCGATGGTGCAGCTGGACGGTGGCCGCTTCGCGACCTCCGACCTGAACGACCTGTACCGCCGCGTGATCAACCGCAACAACCGCCTGAAGCGGCTTCTCGACCTCGGCGCGCCCGAGATCATCGTGAACAACGAGAAGCGCATGCTCCAGGAGGCCGTCGACGCCCTCTTCGACAACGGTCGTCGTGGTCGCCCGGTCACCGGTCCCGGTAACCGCCCGCTGAAGTCCCTGAGCGACATGCTCAAGGGCAAGCAGGGCCGCTTCCGTCAGAACCTTCTCGGCAAGCGTGTGGACTACTCCGCGCGTTCCGTGATCGTCGTCGGTCCGCAGCTGAAGCTGCACCAGTGTGGTCTGCCCAAGGCCATGGCGCTGGAGCTCTTCAAGCCGTTCGTGATGAAGCGCCTGGTCGACCTGAACCACGCGCAGAACATCAAGAGCGCCAAGCGGATGGTCGAGCGCGGCCGCACGGTCGTGTACGACGTCCTCGAAGAGGTCATCGCCGAGCACCCGGTTCTGCTGAACCGTGCGCCCACGCTGCACCGCCTCGGCATCCAGGCCTTCGAGCCGCAGCTGGTCGAGGGCAAGGCCATCCAGATCCACCCGCTCGTCTGCACCGCGTTCAACGCGGACTTCGACGGTGACCAGATGGCCGTGCACCTGCCGCTCTCCGCGGAGGCGCAGGCCGAGGCCCGCATCCTGATGCTGTCCTCGAACAACATCCTGAAGCCCGCCGACGGTCGTCCGGTGACGATGCCGACCCAGGACATGGTCCTCGGTCTGTTCTTCCTGACCACCGACGGTGAGCTGCGTGACACCAAGGGCGAGGGCCGCGCGTTCGGTTCCACCGCCGAGGCGATGATGGCGTTCGACGCCGGGGAGCTCGCTCTCCAGTCGTCCGTCGACATCCGCTTCCCGGTGGGCACCATCCCGCCGCGCGGCTGGACCCCGCCGGTCAGCGCCGAGGGCGAGGACTTCGGCGACGAGCGTGCCTACCAGCCGGGTGACAGCTTCCGGCTGCGTACGTCGCTGGGCCGCGCGCTCTTCAACGAGCTGCTGCCCGAGGACTACCCCTTCGTCGACTACTCGGTCGGCAAGAAGCAGCTCTCCGAGATCGTCAACGACCTCGCCGAGCGCTACCCCAAGGTCATCGTGGCGGCGACGCTCGACAACCTGAAGGCGGCGGGCTTCTACTGGGCGACCCGTTCCGGTGTCACCGTGGCCATCTCCGATGTCGTCGTGCCCGAGGCCAAGAAGGCCATCGTCAAGGGCTACGAGGAGCAGGACGAGAAGGTCCAGAAGCAGTACGAGCGCGGTCTGATCACCAAGGACGAGCGCACGCAGGAGCTCATCGCGATCTGGACCAAGGCGACCAACGAGGTCGCCGAGGCGATGAACGCGAACTTCCCCAAGACGAACCCCATCTTCATGATGGTTGACTCGGGTGCCCGAGGAAACATGATGCAGATGCGTCAGATCGCCGGTATGCGTGGTCTGGTGTCGAACGCGAAGAACGAGACCATCCCGCGTCCGATCAAGGCCTCGTTCCGTGAGGGCCTGACCGTTCTCGAGTACTTCATCTCCACCCACGGTGCCCGTAAGGGTCTGGCGGACACGGCTCTCCGTACCGCCGACTCCGGTTACCTCACCCGTCGTCTGGTCGACGTCTCCCAGGACGTCATCATTCGCGAGGAGGACTGTGGCACCGAGCGCGGTCTGAAGCTGAAGATCGCGGTCAAGGGCGAGGACGGTGTGCTCCGCAAGACGGAGAACGTCGAGACCTCGGTCTACGCCCGCATGCTGGCCGAGGACGTCGTCATCGACGGCAAGGTCATCGCGCCGGCCAACGTGGACCTCGGTGACGTGCTCATCGACGCCCTGGTCGCCAACGGCGTCGAGGAGGTCAAGACCCGCTCGGTCCTGACCTGTGAGTCCGCGGTCGGCACCTGTGCCTTCTGCTACGGCCGCTCGCTCGCCACCGGCAAGCTGGTCGACATCGGTGAGGCGGTCGGCATCATCGCCGCCCAGTCCATCGGTGAGCCCGGTACCCAGCTGACGATGCGTACCTTCCACACCGGTGGTGTGGCCGGTGACGACATCACCCAGGGTCTGCCCCGTGTCGTCGAGCTCTTCGAGGCTCGTACGCCGAAGGGTGTCGCCCCGATCTCCGAGGCCGCGGGCCGTGTCCGCATCGAGGAGACCGAGAAGACCAAGAAGATCGTCGTCACCCCGGACGACGGCAGCGACGAGACGGCGTTCCCGATCTCGAAGCGTGCCAAGGTCCTGGTGCGTGAGGGTGACCACGTCGAGGTGGGCCAGAAGCTCACCTTCGGTGCCACCAACCCGCACGACGTGCTGCGGATCCTCGGCCAGCGCGCGGTCCAGGTCCACCTGGTCGGCGAAGTCCAGAAGGTCTACAACAGCCAGGGCGTGTCGATCCACGACAAGCACATCGAGATCATCATCCGGCAGATGCTGCGCCGTGTGACGATCATCGAGTCCGGCGACGCGGAGCTGCTGCCGGGCGAGCTGGTCGAGCGTTCGAAGTTCGAGACCGAGAACCGTCGTGTGGTCACCGAGGGCGGTCACCCCGCCTCCGGCCGTCCGCAGCTGATGGGTATCACCAAGGCCTCGCTGGCGACGGAGTCCTGGCTGTCGGCCGCCTCCTTCCAGGAGACGACCCGAGTGCTGACGGACGCGGCGATCAACGCCAAGTCCGACAGCCTCATCGGCCTCAAGGAGAACGTCATCATCGGTAAGCTCATCCCGGCCGGTACGGGCCTGTCCCGCTACCGCAACATCCGGGTGGAGCCGACCGAGGAGGCCAAGGCCGCGATGTACTCGGCCGTCGGCTACGACGACATCGACTACTCCCCGTTCGGCACGGGCTCCGGCCAGGCCGTTCCGCTGGAGGACTACGACTACGGTCCGTACAACCAGTAAGCGGTAGTACGTCCCTTTAGGGGCGTAGCAGGCGCCCACAGGGCGGTCACTCCTCGCGGGGTGGCCGCCCTGTGTCGTATGTTGCAGCCGGGTGTGTCCCCCGCGTGGGCATTTGTTTTGACCAGAGGCGATGAGGTAGGTACGCTCAGACCTTGTGCCTGGGGTGTGCCTGGGCTCGTGCGCGTGTCTTCAACCGCATCACGGGTCCGTCAACAAGGCCACCGCAATCTGCGCCCCCCTCCGCCTTGCGGCGGGAGTCTGCAGCATTCGACACACCCGACCGCGTGGGTCGGGGACGTTCCAGGTTAGCTTTACTATTCGGCACACAGAAACCGGAGAAGTAGTGCCTACGATCCAGCAGCTGGTCCGGAAGGGCCGGCAGGACAAGGTCGAGAAGAACAAGACGCCCGCACTTGAGGGTTCGCCCCAGCGCCGTGGCGTCTGCACGCGTGTGTTCACGACCACCCCGAAGAAGCCGAACTCGGCCCTCCGTAAGGTCGCGCGTGTGCGTCTGACCTCCGGGATCGAGGTTACGGCCTACATTCCGGGTGAGGGACACAACCTGCAGGAGCACTCCATCGTGCTCGTGCGTGGTGGCCGTGTGAAGGACCTGCCTGGTGTTCGCTACAAGATCATCCGCGGTTCCCTCGACACCCAGGGTGTCAAGAACCGCAAGCAGGCCCGCAGCCGCTACGGCGCCAAGAAGGAGAAGTAAGAATGCCTCGTAAGGGCCCCGCCCCGAAGCGCCCGGTCATCATCGACCCGGTCTACGGTTCTCCTCTGGTGACCTCCCTCATCAACAAGGTGCTGCTGAACGGCAAGCGCTCCACCGCCGAGCGCATCGTGTACGGCGCCATGGAGGGCCTGCGCGAGAAGACCGGCAACGACCCGGTCATCACGCTGAAGCGCGCGCTTGAGAACATCAAGCCGACCCTCGAGGTCAAGTCCCGCCGCGTCGGTGGCGCCACGTACCAGGTGCCGATCGAGGTCAAGCCCGGTCGTGCCAACACCCTGGCGCTGCGCTGGCTCGTCGGTTACTCCCGCGCCCGTCGCGAGAAGACCATGACCGAGCGTCTGCTCAACGAGCTCCTCGACGCCTCCAACGGCCTCGGTGCCGCTGTGAAGAAGCGCGAGGACACCCACAAGATGGCCGAGTCCAACAAGGCCTTCGCGCACTACCGCTGGTAGTCGCTACCCACATCGAGACCGAGAGAAGACTGAGCCGACATGGCTACCACTTCACTTGACCTGGCCAAGGTGCGCAACATCGGCATCATGGCTCACATCGACGCGGGCAAGACGACGACCACCGAGCGGATCCTGTTCTACACCGGTGTCTCGTACAAGATCGGTGAGGTCCACGACGGCGCCGCCACGATGGACTGGATGGAGCAGGAGCAGGAGCGTGGCATCACGATCACCTCTGCTGCCACCACCTGTCACTGGCCGCTGAACGACGTCGACCACACCATCAACATCATCGACACCCCGGGCCACGTCGACTTCACCGTCGAGGTGGAGCGTTCGCTGCGCGTGCTCGACGGTGCCGTGACGGTGTTCGACGGCGTCGCCGGCGTTGAGCCCCAGTCCGAGACCGTGTGGCGTCAGGCGGACCGCTACGGCGTCCCGCGCATCTGCTTCGTCAACAAGCTCGACCGCACGGGTGCCGAGTTCCACCGCTGCGTCGACATGATCGTCGACCGCCTCGGTGCGACCCCCCTCGTCATGCAGCTGCCCATCGGCGCGGAGGCTGACTTCAAGGGCGTCGTCGACCTCGTCACCATGAAGGCCTTCGTCTGGTCCGCCGAGACCAAGATGGGCGAGGCCTACGACATCGTCGACATCCCCGACACGCACACCGAGGCTGCCGAGGAGTACCGCGGCAAGCTGCTCGAGGCCGTCGCGGAGAACGACGAAGAGATGATGGAGCTGTACCTCGAGGGCCAGGAGCCCACGGTGGACCAGCTGTACGCGGCGATCCGTCGCATCACCATCGCCTCCGGCAAGGGCGGCGACACCACCGTCACCCCCGTCTTCTGTGGCACCGCGTTCAAGAACAAGGGCGTCCAGCCCCTGCTCGACGCGGTCGTGCGCTACCTGCCCTCCCCCCTGGACGTCGAGGCCATCGAGGGCCACGACGTCAAGGACCCGGAGCTGGTCGTCAAGCGCAAGCCGTCCGACGACGAGCCGCTGTCGGCCCTCGCGTTCAAGATCGCGAGCGACCCGCACCTCGGCAAGCTCACCTTCGTCCGGATCTACTCCGGTCGCCTGGACGCCGGCACCGCGGTGCTGAACTCCGTCAAGGGCAAGAAGGAGCGCATCGGCAAGATCTACCGCATGCACGCGAACAAGCGTGAGGAGATCGACTCGGTGGGCGCCGGTGACATCGTCGCCGTCATGGGCCTGAAGCAGACCACCACGGGTGAGACGCTCTCCGACGACAAGAACCCGGTGATCCTGGAGTCCATGGACTTCCCGGCGCCGGTCATCGAGGTCGCCATCGAGCCGAAGTCCAAGGGCGACCAGGAGAAGCTGGGTGTCGCCATCCAGCGTCTCTCGGAGGAGGACCCCTCCTTCCGCGTGCACTCGGACGAGGAGACCGGCCAGACCATCATCGGTGGTATGGGCGAGCTTCACCTCGAGGTGCTCGTCGACCGCATGAAGCGCGAGTTCCGCGTCGAGGCGAACGTCGGCAAGCCGCAGGTGGCCTACCGCGAGACGATCCGCAAGGCCGTCGAGCGCGTGGACTTCACCCACAAGAAGCAGACCGGTGGTACCGGTCAGTTCGCGAAGGTGCAGATCGCGATCGAGCCCATCGAGGGCGGCGACGCGTCGTACGAGTTCGTGAACAAGGTCACCGGTGGCCGCATCCCCAAGGAGTACATCCCCTCGGTGGACGCGGGTGCTCAGGAGGCCATGCAGTTCGGCATCCTGGCGGGCTACGAGATGACGGGCGTCCGCGTCACGCTCATCGACGGCGCCTACCACGAGGTCGACTCCTCCGAGCTCGCCTTCAAGATCGCCGGTTCGCAGGCCTTCAAGGAGGCCGCGCGCAAGGCCAGCCCCGTGCTGCTCGAGCCGATGATGGCCGTCGAGGTCACCACGCCCGAGGACTACATGGGCGATGTCATCGGTGACATCAACTCCCGCCGTGGCCAGATCCAGGCCATGGAGGAGCGCAGCGGCGCTCGCGTCGTGAAGGGCCTCGTGCCCCTCTCGGAGATGTTCGGCTACGTCGGAGACCTCCGCAGCAAGACGTCGGGTCGCGCAAGCTACTCAATGCAGTTCGACTCCTACGCCGAGGTTCCGCGGAACGTCGCCGAGGAGATCATCGCGAAGGCCAAGGGCGAGTAACTCACCCCAGTTAACGCTTTAGGCTTGACACCATCCGCCGGGGTTCGACCCCGCAGGGCGAGAACCCCGGCGGCTGGCTTCCCAGCAAAGATCACCTGGCGCCGATGAAGCAAGGCGTACAGAACCACTCCCAGGAGGACCCAGTGGCGAAGGCGAAGTTCGAGCGGACTAAGCCGCACGTCAACATCGGCACCATCGGTCACATTGACCACGGTAAGACGACCCTCACGGCCGCCATTACCAAGGTGCTGCATGACGCGTACCCCGACCTGAACGAGGCCTCGGCCTTCGACCAGATCGACAAGGCTCCCGAGGAGCGCCAGCGCGGTATCACGATCTCCATCGCGCACGTCGAGTACCAGACGGAGACGCGTCACTACGCCCACGTCGACTGCCCCGGTCACGCGGACTACATCAAGAACATGATCACGGGTGCGGCGCAGATGGACGGCGCCATCCTCGTGGTCGCCGCCACCGACGGCCCGATGCCGCAGACCAAGGAGCACGTGCTCCTGGCCCGCCAGGTCGGCGTTCCGTACATCGTCGTCGCCCTGAACAAGGCCGACATGGTGGACGACGAGGAGATCCTGGAGCTCGTCGAGCTCGAGGTCCGTGAGCTCCTCTCCGAGTACGAGTTCCCGGGCGACGACCTGCCGGTCGTCAAGGTCTCGGCGCTCAAGGCCCTCGAGGGCGACGAGGAGTGGGGCAAGTCCATCCTCGAGCTGATGAAGGCCGTCGACGAGAACATCCCGCAGCCCGAGCGTGACGTCGACAAGCCGTTCCTGATGCCGATCGAGGACGTCTTCACGATCACCGGTCGTGGCACCGTCGTCACCGGTCGTATCGAGCGCGGTGTCCTCAAGGTCAACGAGACCGTTGACATCGTGGGCATCAAGCAGGAGAAGACCACCACCACGGTCACCGGCATCGAGATGTTCCGCAAGCTGCTCGACGAGGGCCAGGCCGGTGAGAACGTCGGTCTGCTCCTCCGTGGCATCAAGCGCGAGGACGTCGAGCGCGGCCAGGTCATCATCAAGCCCGGTTCGGTCACGCCGCACACCGAGTTCGAGGCCCAGGCCTACATCCTGTCGAAGGACGAGGGTGGCCGTCACACCCCCTTCTTCAACAACTACCGCCCGCAGTTCTACTTCCGCACCACGGACGTGACCGGCGTCGTGACCCTCCCCGAGGGCACCGAGATGGTCATGCCGGGCGACAACACTGAGATGACCGTTGAGCTCATCCAGCCCGTCGCGATGGAAGAGGGCCTGAAGTTCGCCATCCGTGAGGGTGGCCGGACCGTCGGCGCCGGCCAGGTCACCAAGATCAACAAGTAAGCTTCCCGCTTGCTCGCTGATCGGGGAGACCCGGTCGCTCTGAACTGAGCGCAGCGAGGAGCCCCGTCCACCTCCGGGTGGGCGGGGCTCTTTGCGTACGCGGTGTAGGTCGTGGCAGCTTGACAGCTCGTCCCGATTGGCCTTCGGCGTGCCCCGTATGGCACACTGTTCAGGTTGCTCGGTTGAGTGCCGATGCTGTGCGCCTCCCGCCGGGAGGACCGGAAGCGAGTCCCACAGTACTCGTCGCCTTATCTGTCGAGGGCCCTGAAAAGCCCGCAGGCAGCGCTTGGGCGGAAGTACGGGAATCTTTCGGGAAGTGCGGTGCGGTGGCTCGGCCAGGCGCCCGGTGGGTTTCTTCCCCCGGACCCGCGGTCATCAGGGCCGCAGCCCCTAGCAGGGAAATTCCTTCGGGAAATCTGTGTGAGCGGGACTGCGACACGCCCGACCGCGTGGGTCGGAGGAAGTAGAAAAAAGGGCCTTCCGGGGCCAGAGCGTTCGAGACAAAGGACTACTAAGTAGCCATGGCGGGACAGAAGATCCGCATCCGGCTCAAGGCCTACGACCACGAGGTCATCGACTCTTCGGCGAAGAAGATCGTCGAGACGGTGACTCGCACTGGTGCGTCGGTCGCAGGCCCGGTGCCGCTGCCCACTGAGAAGAACGTGTACTGCGTCATCAAGTCGCCGCACAAGTACAAGGACTCGCGCGAGCACTTCGAGATGCGCACGCACAAGCGCCTGATCGACATCCTCGACCCCACCCCCAAGACCGTTGACTCGCTGATGCGCCTGGACCTTCCGGCCGGCGTTGACATCGAGATCAAGCTCTGAAGGGCGAGCGAGAGATGACCAAGCAGATCAAGGGCATCCTGGGCGAGAAGCTCGGCATGACCCAGGTCTGGGACGAGAACAACCGTGTCGTCCCGGTGACCGTGGTCAAGGCCGGACCCTGCGTCGTTACCCAGGTCCGTACGAATGACAGCGACGGCTACGAGTCGGTCCAGATCGCCTTCGGCGAGATCGACCCGCGCAAGGTGAACAAGCCCCTCAAGGGCCACTTCGCCAAGGCCGACGTGACCCCCCGTCGCCACCTCGTCGAGATCCGTACCGCTGGTGCCAGCGAGTACACCCTCGGCCAGGAGCTGACTGCCGAGACGTTCGAGGCCGGTATCAAGGTCGACGTCACCGGCAAGAGCAAGGGCAAGGGCTTCGCCGGTGTGATGAAGCGTCACAACTTCCACGGCGGCAAGGCCTCCCACGGTGCCCACCGCGTGCACCGCAAGCCCGGTTCCATCGGTGGCTGTGCCACCCCCGGCCGTGTCTTCAAGGGCATGCGCATGGCGGGTCGCATGGGCAACGAGCGGGTCACCACCCAGAACCTGACCGTCCACGCCGTTGACGCGGAGAAGGGTCTGCTGCTCATCAAGGGCGCGGTCCCCGGTCCGAACGGCGGCCTCGTCCTGGTCCGTACCGCGGCCAAGGGGGCCTGAGGTAACCCATGAGCACCATTGACATCCTTTCGCCGGCAGGCGACAAGACCGGGACGGTCGAGCTCCCCGCGGAGATCTTCGACGTCGAGAAGATCAGCATCCCGCTGCTTCACCAGGTCGTCGTCGCGCAGCTGGCCGCGGCCCGTCAGGGCACGCACAAGACCAAGACCCGCGGTGAAGTCCGTGGTGGTGGCCGCAAGCCGTACCGCCAGAAGGGCACCGGCCGCGCGCGCCAGGGTTCGACCCGTGCGCCGCAGTTCGCCGGCGGTGGCGTCGTCCACGGCCCGCAGCCGCGTGACTACTCGCAGCGCACTCCCAAGAAGATGAAGGCTGCCGCTCTGCGTCACGCCCTCACCGACCGGGCGCGCAACTCCCGCATCCACGTCGTCTCCGGCGTGGTCGAGGGCGAGATCTCGACGAAGGCCGCGAAGAGCCTGCTCGGCAAGGTCAGTGAGCGCAAGAACGTGCTCCTGGTCATCGAGCGCTCGGACGAGCTTTCGCTGCTCTCCGCCCGCAACCTGCCCCAGGTGCACATCCTGGAGCCGGGCCAGCTGAACACGTACGACGTGCTCGTCTCGGACGACGTGGTCTTCACCAAGGCCGCCTTCGAGTCCTTCGTGTCTGGCCCCAAGGCCGATGAGACCGAAGGGAGCGAAGCCTGATGGCTATTCGTCACCAGAGCATCGCGTCCAAGGCTGCGAAGGCCGCCAAGGCCGCGCGTATCGCCAAGGCGAAGCGCATCGCGACCGAGGGCAAGATCGCTGTTGAGCCCACCCCGCTGAGCAAGTCCTTCTCGGACCCGCGCGACGTCCTCGTCAAGCCGGTCGTCTCCGAGAAGTCGTACGCGCTGCTCGACGAGGGCAAGTACACGTTCATCGTGGCCCCCGGCTCCAACAAGACCCAGATCAAGCAGGCCGTCGAGGCGGTCTTCTCGGTCAAGGTCACCGGAGTCAACACGATCAACCGTCAGGGCAAGCGCAAGCGCACCAAGTCTGGTTTCGGCAAGCGTGCCGACACCAAGCGCGCGATTGTGACCCTTGCTGAGGGCGACCGTATCGACATCTTCGGCCAGGCCTCCTAACGGAGCGCCCTGGTCCGAATATCGGACGAGGACTGAGAAATGGGAATCCGCAAGTACAAGCCGACTACGCCGGGCCGTCGTGGCTCCAGCGTCGCCGACTTCGTCGAGGTAACGCGGTCCACGCCGGAGAAGTCGCTGGTTCGCCCGCTGCACAGCAAGGGCGGCCGTAACAACGCCGGTCGGATCACCGTTCGCCACCAGGGTGGCGGACACAAGCGCGCCTACCGCGTCATCGACTTCCGTCGTCACGACAAGGACGGCGTGCCGGCGAAGGTCGCGCACATCGAGTACGACCCCAACCGCACCGCGCGCATCGCGCTGCTGCACTACGCGGACGGCGAGAAGCGCTACATCCTCGCCCCGCGCGGCACGCAGCAGGGTGACCGGATTGAGAGCGGCCCTGGCGCCGACATCAAGCCCGGCAACAACATGGCGCTGCGCAACATCCCGGTGGGTACGACCATCCACGCCATCGAGCTGCGGCCCGGCGGCGGCGCGAAGTTCGCCCGCTCCGCGGGTGCCTCCGTGCAGCTGCTCGCGAAGGAAGGCGCCATGGCGCACCTTCGTATGCCGTCCGGTGAGATCCGTCTGGTCGACGTCCGCTGCCGCGCCACCATTGGCGAGGTCGGCAACGCCGAGCAGTCGAACATCAACTGGGGCAAGGCCGGCCGCATGCGCTGGAAGGGCGTCCGCCCGACCGTGCGTGGTGTCGTGATGAACCCGGTCGACCACCCGCACGGTGGTGGCGAAGGCAAGACCTCCGGTGGTCGTCACCCGGTCTCGCCGTGGGGCAAGAAGGAGGGTCGTACTCGTGATCGCAACAAGGCGAGCAACAAGTACATCGTCCGTCGCCGCAAGTCGAACAAGAAGCGCTAGGAGCGGGTTTAGATGCCGCGCAGTCTCAAGAAGGGGCCCTTCGTCGACGACCACCTCGTAAAGAAGGTGGACGTCCAGAACGAAGCCGGCACCAAGAACGTCATCAAGACCTGGTCCCGTCGCTCGATGATCATTCCCAGCATGCTGGGTCACACGATCGCGGTGCACAACGGCAAGACCCACATCCCGGTGTTCGTCACCGAGTCGATGGTCGGCCACAAGCTCGGCGAGTTCTCGCCGACTCGCACCTTCCGCGGCCACGTCAAGGACGACCGGAAGTCGAAGCGCCGCTAGCGCGGGGTGGAAACGACTATGACTAACACCGAAGGGACAACCATGGAAGCCAGGGCCCAGGCGCGGTACATCCGCGTCACGCCCATGAAGGCCCGCCGCGTGGTGGACCTCATCCGTGGCATGGATGCCACGGAGGCTCAGGCGGTCCTGCGTTTCGCCCCGCAGGCCGCGAGCGTGCCGGTCGGCAAGGTGCTGGACAGCGCCATTGCCAACGCCGCGCACAACTACGACCACACCGACGCCTCTTCGCTGGTCATCAGCGAGGCGTACGTGGATGAGGGCCCGACCCTGAAGCGGTTCCGTCCGCGTGCTCAGGGCCGTGCCTACCGGATCCGTAAGCGGACCAGCCACATCACCGTGGTCGTCAGCAGCAAGGAAGGAACCCGGTAATGGGCCAGAAGGTAAACCCGCACGGGTTCCGGCTCGGTGTCACGACCGACTTCAAGTCGCGTTGGTACGCCGACAAGCTGTACAAGGACTACGTCAAGGAAGACGTCGCCATCCGTCGGATGATGACGTCCGGCATGGAGCGCGCCGGTATCTCGAAGGTGGAGATCGAGCGCACCCGTGACCGTGTGCGTGTGGACATCCACACCGCGCGTCCCGGCATCGTCATCGGCCGCCGTGGCGCCGAGGCCGACCGCATCCGCGGTGACCTCGAGAAGCTCACGGGCAAGCAGGTCCAGCTGAACATCCTCGAGGTCAAGAACCCCGAGGTCGACGCTCAGCTCGTGGCCCAGGCCGTGGCGGAGCAGCTGTCCTCCCGCGTCTCCTTCCGCCGTGCCATGCGCAAGAGCATGCAGTCGGCGATGAAGGCGGGCGCCAAGGGCATCAAGATCCAGTGTGGTGGCCGTCTCGGCGGCGCCGAGATGTCCCGGTCCGAGTTCTACCGCGAGGGTCGTGTGCCGCTGCACACGCTGCGCGCGAACGTGGACTACGGCTTCTTCGAGGCCAAGACCACCTTCGGCCGTATCGGCGTGAAGGTCTGGATCTACAAGGGCGACGTCAAGAACATCGCCGAGGTCCGCGCCGAGAACGCCGCGGCCCGTGCGGGTAACCGCCCGGCCCGTGGTGGCGGCAACGACCGCCCGGCCCGTGGTGGCCGTGGTGGCGAGCGTGGCGGCCGCGGCCGCAAGCCGCAGCAGCAGTCCGCGCCGGCTGCCGAGGCCCCCAAGGCCGACGCTCCCGCCGCCGCTGCCGCTCCGGCTGAGAGCACCGGAACGGAGGCCTGACCGAAATGCTGATCCCCCGTAGGGTCAAGCACCGCAAGCAGCACCACCCGAAGCGCCGTGGTCAGGCCAAGGGCGGTACGACGGTTGCGTTCGGCGAGTACGGCATTCAGGCCCTCACGCCGGCGTACGTGACCAACCGCCAGATCGAGGCGGCTCGTATCGCGATGACCCGCCACATCAAGCGTGGCGGCAAGGTCTGGATCAACATCTACCCGGACCGCCCGCTGACCAAGAAGCCTGCCGAGACCCGCATGGGTTCCGGTAAGGGTTCGCCTGAGTGGTGGGTCGCGAACGTTCACCCGGGTCGGGTGATGTTCGAGCTGTCCTACCCGAACGAGAAGATTGCTCGTGAGGCGCTTACCCGCGCTGCTCACAAGCTTCCGATGAAGTGCCGCATCGTCCGGCGCGAGGCAGGTGAGTCGTGATGTCGGCCGGTACCAAGGCTTCCGAGCTGCGCGAGCTGGGCGACGAGGAGCTTCTCAACAAGCTCCGCGAAGCCAAGGAAGAGCTGTTCAACCTCCGCTTCCAGGCGGCGACGGGCCAGCTCGAGAACCACGGTCGGCTCAAGGCCGTCCGTAAGGACATCGCGCGGATCTACACCCTGATGCGTGAGCGCGAGCTGGGCATCGAGACGGTGGAGAGCGCCTGATGAGCGAGAGCAACGTGACTGAGAACACCGAGACCCGCGGATTCCGCAAGACCCGTGAGGGTCTGGTCGTCAGCGACAAGATGGACAAGACCGTCGTCGTCGCCGTCGAGGACCGCGTCAAGCACGCGCTGTACGGCAAGGTCATCCGCCGTACGAACAAGCTCAAGGCGCACGACGAGCAGAACGCTGCCGGCGTCGGCGACCGCGTCCTCCTGATGGAGACGCGTCCGCTGTCCGCCACCAAGCGCTGGCGCATCGTCGAGATCCTCGAGAAGGCCAAGTAGGTAATTCCCGCAAGGGAATTCCAATAAGTACAGCTCCGAGGGGCACCCCCCTCGGAGTTCGTTCCGCCAGGCTCCCGGGGCAGTTCAGTGAACTGCCCCGGGGGAACCGGCAGACAAACAGGAGATAGACGTGATCCAGCAGGAGTCGCGACTGCGCGTCGCCGACAACACGGGTGCGAAGGAAATTCTCACCATCCGTGTTCTCGGTGGCTCGGGTCGCCGCTACGCGGGCATCGGTGACGTCATCGTCGCCACCGTCAAGGACGCGATCCCCGGTGGCAACGTGAAGAAGGGTGACGTCGTCAAGGCGGTCATCGTTCGCACCGTCAAGGAGCGCCGCCGTCCGGACGGCTCGTACATCCGCTTCGACGAGAACGCCGCCGTCATTCTGAAGAACGACGGCGACCCTCGCGGCACCCGTATCTTCGGCCCCGTCGGCCGTGAGCTGCGCGAGAAGAAGTTCATGAAGATCATCTCGCTCGCGCCGGAGGTGCTGTAAGCATGAAGATCAAGAAGGGCGACCTGGTTCAGGTCATCACCGGTAAGGACAAGGGCAAGCAGGGCAAGGTCATTGCCGCTTACCCGCGCGAGGAGCGCGTCCTGGTCGAGGGTGTCAACCGGGTCAAGAAGCACACGAAGGCCGGCCCGACCGCCAGCGGCTCGCAGGCCGGCGGCATCGTGACCACCGAGGCCCCCGTCCACGTCTCCAACGTCCAGCTGGTCGTGGAGAAGGACGGCAACAAGGTTGTCACGCGTGTCGGTTACCGCTTCGACGACGAGGGCAACAAGATCCGCGTTGCCAAGCGGACGGGTGAGGACATCTGATGACGACCACCACCACTCCGCGTCTCAAGACGAAGTACCGCGAGGAGATCGCGGGCAAGCTGCGTGAGGAGTTCTCGTACGAGAACGTCATGCAGATCCCCGGCCTCGTCAAGATCGTGGTCAACATGGGTGTCGGCGACGCCGCCCGTGACTCGAAGCTGATCGACGGCGCCATCCGCGACCTCACCACGATCACCGGCCAGAAGCCGGCCGTGACGAAGGCCCGGAAGTCCATCGCGCAGTTCAAGCTGCGCGAGGGTCAGCCGATCGGCTGCCACGTCACGCTCCGTGGCGACCGCATGTGGGAGTTCCTGGACCGCACCCTGTCGCTCGCGCTGCCGCGCATCCGCGACTTCCGTGGTCTGTCCCCCAAGCAGTTCGACGGCCGTGGCAACTACACCTTCGGTCTCACGGAGCAGGTCATGTTCCACGAGATCGACCAGGACAAGATCGACCGCGTCCGGGGTATGGACATCACCGTGGTCACCACGGCGACCAACGACGACGAGGGCCGTGCCCTCCTTCGTCACCTCGGCTTCCCGTTCAAGGAGGCGTAAGCGAGATGGCGAAGAAGGCTCTGATTGCCAAGGCTGCTCGTAAGCCCAAGTTCGGTGTGCGCGCGTACACCCGCTGCCAGCGCTGCGGCCGTCCGCACTCCGTGTACCGCAAGTTCGGCCTGTGCCGCGTGTGCCTTCGTGAGATGGCTCACCGTGGCGAGCTGCCGGGCGTGACCAAGAGCTCCTGGTAGTCCTGCCCCTCAAGGGTTTTTAGGACTCCTGGATCTCTCGGTAAGTAAAGGGTCGGCAGAGGCCCACCCCTTCATGGCTTAGGCTAGGAGGGTTGGGCGTCTGCCGCCCTGACCGACTTACTACGCCGTAGGTCCCCGCGCCGCACCCGTCCCGCCTCTGAGTGGGGAGAGGGATGGCGCAGATAGGAAACCCCGGCGAGAGAGGCCGAAGGCCAATTCATGACCATGACTGATCCGATCGCGGACATGCTGACTCGTCTGCGTAACGCGAACTCGGCGTACCACGACACCGTGGCGATGCCGCACAGCAAGATCAAGTCTCACATCGCGGAGATCCTCCAGCAGGAGGGCTTCATCACGGGCTGGAAGGTCGAGGACGCCGAGGTTGGCAAGAACCTCGTTCTCGAGCTGAAGTTCGGCCCGAACCGTGAGCGCTCCATCGCGGGCATCAAGCGGATCTCCAAGCCCGGTCTCCGGGTTTACGCGAAGTCCACCAACCTGCCGAAGGTCCTCGGCGGCCTGGGCGTGGCGATCATCTCCACGTCGCACGGTCTCCTGACCGGACAGCAGGCAGGCAAGAAGGGCGTAGGTGGGGAAGTCCTCGCCTACGTCTGGTAGTCGGGAACGGAGGAATAGCTAATGTCGCGTATTGGCAAGCTCCCCATCACGGTTCCCGCCGGCGTGGACGTCACCATCGACGGCCAGACGGTCGCGGTCAAGGGTCCCAAGGGCACCCTGAGCCACACCGTCGTCGCGCCGATCGAGATCGCTAAGGGTGAGGACGGCGTTCTGAACGTCACCCGCCCGAACGACGAGCGTCAGAACAAGGCCCTCCACGGCCTGTCCCGCACGCTGGTGGCGAACATGATCACCGGCGTGACCCAGGGTTACGTGAAGAAGCTCGAAATCAGTGGTGTCGGTTACCGCGTCCTGGCGAAGGGCTCCAACCTGGAGTTCTCGCTCGGCTACAGCCACCCGATCCTGATCGAGGCGCCCGAGGGCATCTCCTTCAAGGTCGAATCGGCGACCAAGTTCTCGGTCGAGGGCATCGACAAGCAGAAGGTCGGCGAGGTTGCGGCCAACATCCGCAAGCTGCGCAAGCCCGACCCGTACAAGGCCAAGGGCGTCAAGTACGAAGGCGAAGTCATCCGCCGCAAGGTCGGAAAGGCGGGTAAGTAAGCCATGGCATACGGTGTCAAGATTGCTAAGGGCGACGCTTACAAGCGTGCTGCCATCAAGCGTCGTCACATCCGCATCCGTAAGCACATCTCGGGTACGGCTGAGCGTCCGCGCCTGGTCGTGACGCGCTCCAACCGCCACATCGTGGCCCAGGTCATCGACGACATCAAGGGTCACACCCTTGCGTCGGCGTCGACCCTGGACTCCACGATCCGCGGCGCCGAGGGCGACAAGTCCGCGCAGGCCAAGTCGGTCGGCGCCCTGGTCGCCGAGCGCGCCAAGGCCGCCGGTGTCGAGACTGTCGTGTTCGACCGTGGTGGTAACCAGTACGCCGGGCGCATCGCCGCCCTGGCGGACGCCGCCCGCGAAGCCGGACTCAAGTTCTGAGTCGGTTCCGTAGCTAGCGGAAACAGAGAGAGGTAATTCCAATGGCTGGACCCCAGCGCCGCGGTGGCGGTGCCGGTGGCGGCGAGCGGCGGGACCGGAAGGGTCGCGACGGTGGCGCTGCTGCCGCCGAGAAGACCGCGTACGTTGAGCGCGTTGTCGCGATCAACCGCGTCGCCAAGGTTGTGAAGGGTGGTCGTCGCTTCAGCTTCACCGCGCTGGTCGTGGTGGGCGATGGTGACGGCACCGTGGGTGTCGGTTACGGCAAGGCCAAGGAGGTGCCGGCCGCCATCGCCAAGGGTGTTGAGGAGGCCAAGAAGCACTTCTTCAAGGTCCCCCGTATCCAGGGCACCATCCCGCACCCGATCACGGGCGAAAAGGCCGCGGGCGTCGTCCTGCTCAAGCCTGCTTCCCCCGGTACCGGTGTTATCGCCGGTGGCCCGGTGCGTGCCGTGCTCGAGTGCGCCGGCGTTCACGACATCCTGTCGAAGTCGCTCGGTTCGTCGAACGCGATCAACATCGTGCACGCGACCGTGGCGGCCCTCAAGGGTCTGCAGCGTCCCGAGGAGATCGCGGCTCGCCGTGGTCTGCCCCTCGAGGACGTCGCTCCCGCGGCTCTGCTGCGGGCGCGTGCCGGGGCTGGTGCTGCGTAATGGCACAGCTCAAGATCACGCAGACGAAGTCGTACATCGGCAGCAAGCAGAACCACCGCGACACCCTGCGTTCCCTTGGTCTCAAGGGCATCAACACGCAGGTCGTCAAGGAGGACCGCCCCGAGTTCCGCGGAATGGTGCACACCGTCCGCCACCTCGTGACGGTTGAGGAGGTCGACTGACATGGCGGAGCAGAACCCGCTGAAGGTCCACAACCTCCGGCCCGCCCCGGGCGCCAAGACCGCCAAGACCCGTGTGGGTCGTGGTGAGGCGTCCAAGGGTAAGACCGCTGGTCGTGGTACCAAGGGCACCAAGGCCCGTTACCAGGTTTCGGAGCGCTTCGAGGGTGGCCAGACCCCCCTCCACATGCGTCTTCCGAAGCTCAAGGGCTTCAAGAACCCGTTCAAGACCGAGTTCCAGGTCGTGAACCTCGACAAGCTGAGCGCGCTGTACCCGGAGGGTGGCGAGGTCACCGTCGAGGGTCTCGTCGCCAAGGGTGCCGTTCGCAAGAACAGCCTTGTCAAGGTCCTCGGCCAGGGCGAGGTCTCCGTGGCGCTGCAGGTGACGGTCGACGCCGTCTCCGGCTCCGCCAAGGAGAAGATCACCGCCGCGGGCGGTACCGTCACCGAGCTCGTCTGATTCCCTCAGACGTGTCGATGACATGAGCGATTCCCAGCCGGGGATGCCCCACAAAAGGGGCATCCCCGGTTGGTCGTTCCAAGGGGGGCACGGACGCCGGTAAGGTGGCGTGCACTGTCTAAGCTCCGTGCGGTCTGCCCGCACGGTTTTGTTGACTGATACGTATTCGTCGAACCTCAAGACCACCACCTCTGGCGCACGCGCGCGGGGGTCGCAGGAGGCACCGTGCTCACCGCGTTCGCCCGGGCGTTCAAGACGCCCGACCTGCGCAAGAAGCTGCTCTTCACGCTCGGCATCATCGTGATCTACCGGCTGGGTACGCATGTGCCGATCCCCGGTGTCAACTACAAGAACGTCCAGACCTGCGTCGACAACGCCAGTCAGAACCAGGGCCTGTTCGGTCTCGTCAACATGATGAGCGGTGGCGCGCTGCTGCAGATCACGATCTTCGCGCTCGGCATCATGCCGTACATCACGGCGAGCATCATTCTGCAGCTGTTGACCGTGGTGATCCCGCGGCTCGAGGCCCTCAAGAAGGAGGGCCAGGCGGGCACGGCGAAGATCACGCAGTACACGCGCTATCTGACCATCGCGCTCGCGATCCTTCAGGGCACCGGCCTGGTGGCCACGGCTCGTACCGGCTCCCTCTTCCAGGGCTGCCCGGTCGCCAGCGAGATCGTTCCCGACCAGTCGATCTTCGTCACCATGACCATGGTCATCACGATGACCGCCGGTACGGCGTGTGTGATGTGGCTCGGTGAGCTGATCACCGACCGCGGCATCGGCAACGGCATGTCGATCCTGATGTTCATCTCGATCGCCGCGACCTTCCCCGCCGCCCTGTGGGCCATCAAGGAGGAGGGCTCGCTCGCCGACGGCTGGATCGAGTTCGGCACGGTCATCGCGGTCGGTCTGGTCATGGTCGGCCTTGTGGTCTTCGTCGAGCAGGCGCAGCGGCGCATCCCCGTCCAGTACGCGAAGCGCATGATCGGCCGCAGGTCCTACGGCGGTACGTCGACGTACATCCCGCTGAAGGTCAATCAGGCGGGCATCATCCCTGTGATCTTTGCCTCTTCGCTGCTCTACATTCCGGCGCTGGTAGCCCAGTTCGCGGGCGGCAACTCGGGATGGAAGCTGTGGATCGACGCGAACCTGACCAAGGGTGACCATCCGATTTACATCACCACGTACTTCGTGCTGATCGTGTTCTTCGCCTTCTTCTACGTCGCGATCTCCTTCAACCCCGAGGAAGTCGCCGACAACATGAAGAAGTATGGTGGCTTCATCCCGGGCATCCGGGCTGGCCGTCCGACCGCTGAGTACCTGAGTTACGTACTCAACCGGATCACCTGGCCGGGTTCGCTGTATCTGGGTCTGATCGCTCTTGTGCCGACGATGGCGTTGGTGGGCTTCGGGGCCAACCAGAACTTCCCGTTCGGCGGGACGAGCATCCTCATCATCGTGGGTGTGGGTCTGGAAACCGTGAAGCAGATCGAGAGCCAGCTCCAGCAGCGCAATTACGAAGGGTTCCTCCGCTGATGCGAATCGTCCTCGTCGGGCCGCCCGGTGCGGGCAAGGGAACGCAGGCCGCGTTCCTCGCCAAGAACCTGTCGATCCCGCACATCTCCACGGGCGACCTCTTCCGTGCCAACATCAGCCAGGGCACGGAGCTGGGCAAGCAGGCGAAGGCGTACATGGACGCCGGAAACCTCGTGCCCGACGAGGTGACGATCGGCATGGCGAAGGACCGCATGGCGAAGCCGGACGCCGAGAACGGCTTCCTGCTCGACGGGTTCCCGCGCAACGTGTCGCAGGCGGAGGCGCTGGACGTGGCGCTGAAGGCCGATGACGTGAAGCTCGACGCCGTCCTGGACCTGGAGGTCCCGGAGGACGAGGTCGTCAAGCGGATCGCCGGCCGCCGGATCTGCCGCAAGGACTCCAGCCACGTCTTCCACGTGACGTACTCGCAGCCGAAGACGGAAGGCGTCTGTGACGTCTGCGGCGGTGAGCTGTACCAGCGCGAGGACGACAGCGAGGACACCGTCCGCAAGCGCCTCGAGGTCTACCACACGCAGACCGAGCCGATCATCGACTACTACCGGACCCAGGGTCTGGTCGTCACGATCTCGGCGCTCGGCAAGGTGGACGAGGTCACCGCGCGTGCGATGGACGCCCTGAAGGGCGACAAGTAGTCAGTACGCTGTTTCGGCCGCGGTGCCCGTGAGGGGACCGCGGCCTTACTGTTGTCTACGTACTCGGTACGTGTGTACGTAGCCGGTTTGTCGACGGATGACGGAGAGCGGAAGCCCCATGGTGCAGATCAAGACCCCCGAGCAGATCGCGAAGATGCGTGAGGCGGGCCTTGTCGTCGCCGCCATCCACGCGGCCACCCGGGAGGCCGCGGTGCCCGGGGCCACGACCAAGGACCTCGACGACGTCGCCCGCAAGGTGATCGCCGAGCACGGCGCGAAGTCCAACTTCCTCGGCTACGGCGGCTTCCCCGCGACGATCTGCACCTCCGTGAACGAGGTCGTCGTGCACGGCATCCCCGACGACAAGACCGTCCTCAAGGACGGCGACATCATCTCCATCGACGCGGGCGCGATCATCGACGGCTGGCACGGTGACGCGGCCTACACCGCGTTCGTCGGCACCGGTCACGCTCCGGAGCTGGTGGAGCTCTCCCGGGTGACCGAGGAGTCGATGTGGGCCGGCATCGCGGCGATGAAGCAGGGCAACCGCCTCGTCGACATCTCCCGTGCCATCGAGACGTACATCCGCCGCCAGCCGAAGCCGGGCGGCGGCAAGTACGGGATCGTCGAGGACTACGGCGGTCACGGCATCGGCACCGAGATGCACATGGACCCCCACCTCCTGAACTACGTCGAGCGCCGCCGCGGCAAGGGCCCCAAGCTGGTCCCCGGCTTCTGCCTGGCGATCGAGCCGATGGTCTCCCTCGGCACGCCGCGCACGGAGGTCCTCGAGGACGACTGGACCGTGATCACCACGGACGGCACCTGGTCCTCGCACTGGGAACACTCGGTCGCCCTCACGGAGGAGGGCCCCCTCGTCCTGACCGCACCGGACTGCGGGCGTGAGCGTCTCGCGGCGTACGGGGTGACTCCGGCGCCGGACCCGCTGGGGTCGTGACCCCCTTGCTTAAGGATCTTCGCGGTGGGGCAGACTTTCTCGATTCGTCTTTCCGAGTGCACTGACGTAGACTGACGCGTCGGCTCTCGTGCATCCGTGTGTCTGCATACGGAGCATGAAGTCGATCAAGGTAGTCGATTCGAAGGGCGAAGCGTGGCCAAGAAGCAAGGTGCCATCGAGATCGAAGGCACTGTCGTCGAGTCTCTTCCGAACGCCATGTTCAAGGTGGAGCTCCAGAACGGCCACCAGGTCCTGGCACACATCAGCGGCAAGATGCGTATGCACTACATCCGCATCCTCCCTGACGACCGGGTCGTGGTGGAGCTGTCTCCGTACGACCTGACGCGTGGCCGGATCGTCTACCGGTACAAGTAGATCTTGCCCGCACTCCGCTCACGCGGGGTGGTGGCACTGACCCGGAGAACCTCACCCAATGAAGGTCAAGCCGAGCGTCAAGAAGATCTGCGACAAGTGCAGGGTGATCCGCCGTCACGGCCGGGTCATGATCATCTGCGACAACCCGCGCCACAAGCAGCGCCAGGGCTGACGCACGACTGCAGTTCGCAGATTTTCGCGCGACGCAAGCAAGTAGATACGCAGGACCCGTCCCTCTTCAGTCCCATCAGGTAATGGAGGGCGACACCCCCGGTCGGAGGCCGGGGACCCAGCAGGTACCTCATACGGCCCGCTGGGAGTGGTTCTGCTGAAGACCTCCGAAGAATCAACAGGAGCCATGAATGGCACGCGTTGAAGGCGTTGACCTCCCGCGCGAAAAGCGCATCGAGGTTGCCCTCACCTACGTGTTCGGCATCGGCCGCACGCTGGCCCAGCAGACGCTGGACGCCACCGAGGTGGACCGCAACACCCGTGTCCGCGACCTGACCGAGGAAGACCTCGTCAAGATCCGCGAGTACGTGGACGCCAACATCAAGACCGAGGGTGACCTCCGTCGAGAGATCCAGGCCGACATCCGCCGCAAGGTCGAGATCGGTTGCTACCAGGGTCTGCGTCACCGTCGTGGCCTGCCGGTCCGCGGTCAGCGCACCAGCACGAACGCCCGCACCCGCAAGGGCCCGCGTCGCGCCATCGCCGGTAAGAAGAAGCCGGGCAAGAAGTAGTCCTCGCTCAGCGGTCTATCGACAGCTGTCGCTGCAGGACCGACCACCTCCCGTAGGAGTTATAGATGCCCCCCAAGGGTCGTCAGGGCGCTGCCAAGAAGGTGCGCCGCAAGGAAAAGAAGAACGTTGCCCACGGGCACGCTCACATCAAGAGCACGTTCAACAACACGATCGTGTCCATCACGGACCCGACCGGCAACGTGATCTCGTGGGCCTCCGCCGGCCACGTCGGCTTCAAGGGCTCGCGCAAGTCCACGCCGTTCGCCGCGCAGATGGCCGCCGAGTCGGCTGCCCGTCGCGCGCAGGAGCACGGCATGCGCAAGGTCGACGTCTTCGTCAAGGGCCCGGGTTCCGGTCGTGAGACCGCCATCCGTTCGCTCCAGGCGACCGGCCTCGAGGTCGGCTCGATCCAGGACGTGACGCCCACGCCGCACAACGGCTGCCGTCCGCCCAAGCGCCGCCGCGTCTGACGCACGGTTGTCTTGAGGTTCCGGGCGGTACGGCTCTTCGGAGGCGTGCCGCCCGTACCCTTGTAGTGAATTCAGGGCATCAAATAGTGGGTGCCCCTGACTGAAGGATTCCTTCATGCTGATCGCACAGCGCCCGTCGCTGACCGAAGAGGTCGTCGACGAGTTCCGCTCCCGGTTCGTCATCGAGCCGCTGGAGCCGGGCTTCGGTTACACCCTCGGCAACTCCCTGCGTCGTACGCTCCTCTCCTCGATCCCGGGTGCGGCCGTCACGTCCATCCGCATCGACGGTGTCCTGCACGAGTTCACCACCGTGCCGGGCGTCAAGGAAGACGTCACCGACCTCATCCTCAACATCAAGCAGCTGGTCGTCTCCTCGGAGCACGACGAGCCCGTCGTGATGTACCTGCGCAAGCAGGGCCCGGGTCTGGTCACCGCCGCCGACATCGCGCCCCCGGCCGGTGTCGAGGTGCACAACCCCGACCTCGTCCTCGCCACGCTCAACGGCAAGGGCAAGCTGGAGATGGAGCTGACCGTCGAGCGCGGTCGCGGCTACGTCTCCGCCGTGCAGAACAAGCAGGTCGGCCAGGAGATCGGCCGTATCCCGGTCGACTCGATCTACTCGCCGGTCCTCAAGGTCACGTACAAGGTCGAGGCGACCCGTGTCGAGCAGCGCACCGACTTCGACAAGCTGATCGTCGACGTCGAGACCAAGCAGGCCATGCGGCCGCGCGACGCCATGGCGTCCGCCGGTAAGACGCTGGTCGAGCTGTTCGGTCTGGCGCGCGAGCTGAACATCGACGCCGAGGGCATCGACATGGGCCCGTCCCCGACGGACGCCGCCCTCGCCGCCGACCTGGCGCTGCCGATCGAGGAGCTCGAGCTCACCGTTCGGTCGTACAACTGCCTCAAGCGCGAGGGCATCCACTCGGTCGGCGAGCTTGTCGCCCGCTCCGAGGCGGACCTGCTCGACATTCGCAACTTCGGTGCGAAGTCGATCGACGAGGTCAAGATGAAGCTGAACGGTATGGGGCTGGCCCTCAAGGACTCGCCTCCCGGGTTCGACCCGACCGCTGCGGCTGACGCCTTTGGCGCCGACGACGACGCGGATGCCGGGTTCGTCGAGACCGAGCAGTACTGAGGCTCGGGCCCGACGGTCTGATTTTGCTGCGGGATCGTCGTGGTTGATCGCGCAGTTCCCCGCGCCCCTTACGGGGCGCGGTGCCACTGACCCCGGTACCTGATACGGCCGGGGCAGACATCAAGGAGAAACACCATGCCGAAGCCCGCCAAGGGTGCCCGTCTGGGCGGCAGCGCCGCGCACGAGAAGCTTCTGCTGGCGAACCTCGCCAAGCAGCTCTTCGAGTACGGCCGCATCACCACCACCGAGGCGAAGGCCCGTCGTCTGCGTCCCTACGCGGAGCGTCTGGTCACCAAGGCGAAGAAGGGTGACCTTCACAACCGCCGCCAGGTGCTGTCCGTCATCACCGACAAGAGCATCGTGCACACGCTCTTCACGGAGATCGGCCCGCGCTACGAGAACCGCCCGGGTGGCTACACCCGTATCACCAAGATCGGTAACCGTCGTGGCGACAACGCGCCCATGGCGATCATCGAGCTGGTGGAGGCCCTGACCGTGGCCCAGGAGGCCACCGGTGAGGCCGAGGCGGCGACCAAGCGTGCCGTCAAGGAAGACTCCCTCAAGAAGGACGACGCCGCCGAGGCCAAGTCCGACGAGGCTGTCGAGGCTCCGGCCGAGGAGTCGAAGGACGCGTAAGCGTTCTGACTGGTGTAACGGGCGGGCCCGCATCCCTTCGGGGGTGCGGGCCCGTTCCGCTTGAGAGGAATTTCCACGTGAGTGATGAGGCGGCGCCCGGGTTCGTGCGGGTGCGACTGGACCTGTCGTACGACGGCAGGGACTTCTCCGGCTGGGCCAAGCAGCGGGACGGGCAGCGGACCGTCCAGGGGGAGATCGAGGCCGCGCTGCGGACCGTGACGCGGTCGCGGGAGACGTACGAGCTGACCGTCGCGGGACGCACCGACAGCGGGGTGCATGCGCGGGGGCAGGTCGCCCACGTCGATCTGCCCGAGAGCGTGTGGGCGGAGCACCGCGAGAAGCTGCTGCGCAGGCTCGCGGGACGGCTCTCGCACGACGTGCGGGTGTGGAAGGTCGCCGAGGCGCCGGCCGGGTTCAACGCGCGGTTCTCCGCCGTGTGGCGGCGCTACGCCTACCGCGTCACCGACCATCCCGGTGGCGTCGATCCGCTGCTGCGCGGCCATGTGCTCTGGCACGACTGGGAGTTGGACCTCGACGCCATGAACGCCGCCGCCGAGCGGCTGATCGGCGAGCACGACTTCGCCGCGTACTGCAAGCGGCGCGAGGGCGCCACGACCATTCGTACGCTCCAGGAGCTGCGGTGGGAGCGGCGGCCCGACGGGATCCTGGAGGCCACCGTGCGGGCCGACGCGTTCTGCCACAACATGGTGCGCTCGCTCGTCGGCGCCATGCTGTTCGTGGGGGACGGGCACCGGCCCGTGGAGTGGCCGGGGAAGGTCCTCGAAGCGGGGGTGCGGGACTCGGCCGTGCACGTCGTGCGGCCGCACGGGCTCACGCTGGAGGAGGTCGGCTATCCGGCCGACGAGCTGCTCGCCTCGCGCAGCAAGGAAGCGCGCAACAAGCGGACGCTGCCGGGCGCCGGGTGCTGCTGAGCCCCGGTGGCGGGTACCCCGGCGGCCGTCCCGGCGGGGCGGGCTACTCCGGGCCCGCCGCCGCGGCCGACGCCTGGGCCTGGCCGCGCTGGTTGATCCGCTGGAAGGCGAAGCGGGCCATGGTGTCGCCGACGGCGTAGGCCTTGCGGTCGCTCGTCGTCACGTTCTTGCCGCTGGGGTAGCCGGTGGTGGTGAAGTACGCGTAGCGGCCGTAGGCGTTGTACGTCCCGCGGCATACGCCCGTCCGGCAGAAGCCCGGCACGCCCTTGCCCGGCAACGCGTTGACCAGGCCCTTGTCCACCTGCTCCTTGACCTTCGCGGCCTCGGCCGAGGTGTCGAAGACGGCGACGCCGATGGTGACCGCGAGGCTGCCCTTGACGTAGCTGGCGCGGATCAGGCGCGTGCAGCCGTTCTTCGTGAGGATCGCGCCGAGGGCGGGCTGGGTGACGGACGCGCACTGCTTGGTGCTGTCCGTGGCGCCCTTCTTGTAGACGTTCTCTCCCGAGGTGAACGTCTTCCCGGGGAAGAGGCCCTCGGGCGTGAGCGGCGCCTTGTCCTTCTTGGCGCTGGAGATGAAGTCCTTGGGGTCCGGCGGGGGCGGCGGTGTGGTCGGCTTGAAGGTCGGGCCAGGGTCGTCGCTCGCGCCGGGGATGTCCGCGGTCGCCGGCAGCTCGCTCGCGGGCTTGTTCGAGGCGGAGGCGTCGTCGCTGTTGGCGGAGACGACGGTGAGGGCCACGGCCGTCGCGACGGCGACGGTGGCGAGCGCGCCGCCGCCGATCATCAGCCACTTGCGGCGCCGGGCGCGCGCCTCGGACGCCTCGGCGAGCGCCGCCCAGTCGGGTGTGGGCCCGCCACCGGGGCCGCCGCCGAGCCCGCCCGTTCCGCCCGGACCCCACTGAGGTCCCCCTTGCCCAAAGCTCATGGGGCGCATCTTAGACGGGGAGTCGGGGATGTTGAGCGGGGGTCACATGGGCTTCCCGGCCTAGCCTGAGCCGTATGGATACGGGCAAATCGGCTGTTAGTGGATGGTTGTCGCGGCCCGCCGGGTGGCATGTCCGGGCTGTCCTCGGTCTGGTGCTGGTCGCCGGGGCCGTCCGCGTGGGGCTGCGGACCCCGGACGGGGGGATGGACAACGCCATCGTGGTGCGGGCCGCCGAGGCGTGGATCCACGGACGTTCGCCCTACGCCGACCGGCACTTCCTCTATCTGCCGGGGGCCGTGCTCGCCGCGGTGCCCCAGGCCCTGCTGCCGGCCGCCGTGGTCCGCTATCTGGTGCCCATGGGCGTCACGGCCGGACTTGTCCTCGGGTGGGCGTGCGCGCTGCGGCTGTACGACGTGGACCGGCGCAGCAGGTTCGCGGTGTACGGCCTGCTGGGGCTCGCGCTCGGCTTCGCGCCCTTCGGCCACCTCGTCCAGCTCGGCAACTGGACGGTGGCCTCCGCAGCGGCGCTGCCGCTCGCGCTGCTGCTCGTGTGCCGGGGGCGGTGGGTCGGCGCCGGGCTCGTCATCGGGGTCGCCGTCGCCGTGAAGCCGCTGCTCGCGCCCGTCGTGCTCCTCTTCGTCTTCGCGGGGCGGTGGCGGGCGCTCGGGGCCGCGCTCGCGGTGCCCGCGGTGGTCTCGCTCGCGGCGGCGCTCGTGATGCCGGACCCCGCCGGGTTCTTCACGCGGACGCTGCCCTTCCTGCTGCGGGGCGACGACGCCTTCGTACGCCTGTATGAGGCATCGCCGTCCGCGGTGCTCGCGCGGCTCGGGGTGCCGCAGTCGGCGGCGACGCTCCTCGCGGGGTGTGCGGCGGCGGCCGGGGTGTGGTGTGCGTGGCGGCGCTGGGGG